>PLJQ01000416.1 GCA_003140275.1 Limisphaerales bacterium | reverse complement strand
GCATCGCCTGTGGCGGTATGCACCTAGTCAACCCGAAGACCGGCAAGACGCTGGGGTCGCTCGAAGACTAGGCCCCCAGCAGGTGCCGCTTTGTTCTGGTGTTCAATTTTGAACAGCACTGGCCCCGTTCGCCGTGCGTTCCGCGGGGGCCTTTTCTGGGTCAGCGCCGGCCGCGTGGATTAGTCAGCGGTCGCGTTGCCGAAAGCGCGCCGACACGGCGGCTGCCAGTCCAGACTTCCAGATCGCGATCCTTCAAAAACTGCTTCGCGGTCGTCAATGCCCCGGCGTCCGTGCGCGCCTCTATGACGTTAACGCGCATGACAACGCGATCGTTTCCGAAGGTAAGGATCCGATAGGCGCCCATGACCGCGCTCCGATGNNAGTGCGCGAAAGTCGGGCTCCTAGAATGCGAGCCGCAGATGATTTCGACACCCACCCCGTTGCTGTCAGATTGACATAGGTCAATGACAAAGGCGGCAGAGTGGTCCGGATATATACGCAATGGTGGCACTGGCGAGGAGAATTCACATGGACTCGTCCGACCGATACTATCGTCCGACCAACGTATACGAAATGATGGAGCATCTCGGCCTGGAAAGTGCCGGCGGCGTGCTGCCGCGGCTTGGGCTTTTCTACGCCTCGGCAGTTCGCACATGCCATCAATGCGAACGGAGCGATGCGTGTCACGAGTGGCTTAAAGTTGCGTCGACCTCGCTCCATGTTCCTCCGAAGTTCTGCCCGAATGCAGATCTCTTGTCCGAATTGGTCTTCGATCAACCGTCCGCCTGGCGCACAAATAGCATGCACTAGACAGTTCCGACGGTGCGGCATCGCGCAGCCGAATGCGCCCCGCCAGCAACCCGCTAACCAAACACCAGTCCTCTGTCTCCGAAGTGCGATTGAATAGAACATCACCTTTCCTCACCGCGAATGAGGCGATGATCGACTCGGGCAGCGATACCCTTCCAGGAATCTCGGGGCCGTAGATATGTGAATAGGTGATTGGCTCCAGAACGTTGATAAAACGAACACCTTTCCCATAGGAGACCTTGTCCGCGTTCACTCCATTCCGGAACGCAAAGAGTTCACCAAACGGTCTCACGTCCCATTCGGTTGGTAAGACGCCTATCTCCGTCTGCTTGTAGCCAGGCTTCACTTCCATACAGCTCCCATTTTCTTTAGGTGCCCGTCCACGCTGGCGGCTAGCGCTGCCACTTCTTCGGAGAGCTTTGGGAGCGACAAGGCGTAGCGTTCGGCCAGTTGGCGGATGCGCCCGGTGAGCGTCTGCGAGACGCGGTCCAGTTCGCCCTGCACGGCGGCGGCAATCGTGGCCAGCCATTTGTCATCCACCACCAGCGTCTTGATCTCGTCCTCGGTCAGCTTGCCATACTGCGCCGCCAACTTGAGCAGCAACGCTTCCTGCGCGTCGCTGACCTTCGCGCTGGTCGCCGCTTCTTTTTCGAGCAGCGCCATGTAATTTTCCAGGGCAGCACATTCGTCCGATCCGTCCGATCCGTCGGGATCAGCCTTTATCTCCTTCAACCGCGCCGCGACCGATGCCTTGGTAAGCTTGTCCTTGTCGTTCTTCGCCGCTTCCAGCAAGCCGTCCTCGCCGCTGTGTTCCTCGGCCATTTCTTCCATTGCCTGCTCGCTGGCCGCGACCTCGGCTTCGAGTTTCTCAATTGCCGTCTGTTCGGCGGCGAAGTAACGGGCGATCACCAGCGCGGTCGGGATCAACTCGGCTTTATACTTGAGCTTGCCCGCGGTGAAATCGGGCTTCTCCCGCTTGTCCCTGGACTCGGTGATGAGCCGGGGCTTGGGGCTTCACGCCAGCCGTCGCTCACGATCATGTAAACGTCGTCCTGCATCGTCATCGTCCAGTAATCCATGAGGTGTTGATACACGTCGTAGGGGTCGAGCAGGCTGGCTCTCTCGAACGTAGCCAGCAAATCTTCGGAGAGCGTTTCGATGAGCGCCTTGGATTTGCCGCCCTTGGCGATGCCGCGCAGGCGCGGCGTGTTGGCTGACTTCCATTTCGCAAAGAGTTTTGTGGCGGATTCATTGTAGGCGGTAAATTCCGCGTGGCCGAAGATGGCGGCTTTGACTTCGCCGATGGGCACGCGGAGCTGGGTGTAACCGGGGCGGTCGGCCTTTTTGAACAGCGTGGCGCGCACGGCGGGGAACACCTGCCAAAAGTTTTCCAGCGCATCAATGTCGCGGTTGGGGATCCCGCCGCGCAGGTGGCCGTCAATGTCCTGCAAATCCTCCGGCTCGGTACTGTCAATGTAGCGCGGGAGGTTGAGGTTGAAATCGTTCTTCGCGTCGCTGATTTCCGTCAGCGACACCATACGCGAGTAGCGGGGGATTTCCGCCAAGCGCGTGAAGGCGTCCACGATCTTGTGAATGTCCTGGGCGCGGAGGCGGTTCTTGTTGCCGTCTTTGATGAACGCCTTGGAGGCATCAATCATGAAGATGCCCTTGCGGGCGCCGGCGTTTTCCTTGTCGAGCACGATGATGCAGGCGGGGATGCCCGTGCCGTAAAACAAATTCGCCGGCAGTCCGATGATGCCCTTGATGGTGCCGCGCCGGACAATCTCCTTGCGGATGACGGCTTCCGCGCCGCCCCGGAACAGCACGCCATGCGGGAGAATCACCGAGCCTTTGCCGTGGCTCTTGAGCGAGGCGAGAATGTGCAGCAGGAAAGCGTAATCGCCATTCTTCTGCGGCGGGATGCCGAAGGCGAAGCGTTTGAAAAGATCGTTGGCCGGATCGAAGCCGTTGCTCCACGCCTTGGTGGAGAATGGTGGATTGGCGACGGCGAAATCAAAAGTTTTGAGCTGGCCGGTTTTGGTGTCCTTGAAATGCGGCGTGGACAGCGTGTTGTCCTGCCAGATTTCCGCCGTGGGGCAATCGTGGAGGATCATGTTCATCCGCGCGAGCGCCTTGGTGGCGTTGTCCATCTCCTGCCCGTACAGCGCGAGGTCGTGACCGGTCGCGCCCCTGGCCTCGTCGTGCGCCTTGAGCAGCAGCGAACCTGAACCGCACGTCGGATCGTAAATCGTCTGGCTCGCGCTGGTCGCGCTGCCGATGCCGATGACCCTTGCCATGATGCGCGAGACTTCCGCCGGGGTATAAAACTGGCCCTTGCTCTTGCCCGACTCCGTGGCGAAGTGCCGCATCAGGTATTCGTAGGCGTCGCCCAGCAGGTCGTCGCCCTCGGCGCGGTTCTGGCCAAAGTCCATTCCTTGAAAGATGCTGACCAGTGAGGTCAAGCGATCCACCATGTCTTTGCCTTTGCCCAGCTTGTCATCGTCATTGAAGTTGGCGACATCAATCACACCTTGGAGGTCGTTAGCCTCGGCCAGCCGGGCGATGATCTTGTTGATCTTGTCACCGATTTCCTTGTCGCCCTTGAGCGCAACCATGTCGGCAAAACTTCCACCCTTGGGCACATCGAGAAGATAACCTTTCTGGCTCGCGGCCTTGTCCGAGACGTATTTCACGAACAACAACACGAGGACGTAATCCTTGTATTGCGAGGCGTCCATGCCACCACGCAGTTCGTCGCAACTGGCCCAGAGTGAGGAGTACAGTTCGGATTTTTTGATGGGCATAAGCCGCCACGAGGATGCGGGAATGGATCGGCTAATTCAAACCGATAGATTCGCCACGCGGGGCCAACGGATTAGCGGTGGAGACGGGGCAAGTGCGAGGATTTGATCGCTGGGCAAACTAAAGTGAGCTCCCGCGGGCGCGGGGAAGGCGCGGGGCTGTGCCGCGCATCGCGGGCTTGATCCCTTTGACTTTCAACATGGCTCTGGCCACTTCACGCAACTGCTCGTCCGGCACTTGCGGCGGGAGCAGTTGCGCGAAGCGGCCTTTGATCTCGTCCGCACCGGGGTCTTCGGATTCGCCGAAACCGAAAACCTTTCCGTTGCCGCTGCGAATGATGGGCAGGAACTTTTGCTTGTGTCCAACTTGCGACTCGCCCATGAGAATTACGAATTCGCGCCGGTCAAACGCTTCGGACGGCGCTTCGGTCATGTCGAACTTTTCATCCGGCTTGGCGAACTTTGCCCAGGCTTCCAGCGCCATGACGCAAGCCGTGGCACCGTGGGCGATGCACATAAGCTGCGCCATTCTGGCAAAGTCGTCTTTGGCGCGTTCATCCGCGAGGCTCTCAGGAACGAACATGAGCGGGCCGTCCGGGCCGACGAGAAAGAGCACCGGTGTAACCCGACCCGTTCCACGCATGCAGCAATTGGCGTAGTGCTCGGCCTGCGCAAGAAGGTCGTCGAGGGTTTCGAGTTTTGGCTTCGGCTGCACCGGCAGGAAGGTGTGCCGACCGCAAATGTATTTCAAGACGAAACTCCCCGAAGATCGCTGTGGAAGCAGGGTTGTAATCCTGCCGTGAAAATATGTTCGCGCGTGAAACCCTACAGGCCAAACTCCCGGAGCCGGGCGGCGCGTCAAGGTGCAAGCCGGGGGGAGAGAGGGCGGAACGACCAAGGCTGATCGTTTAGAAACCGACGTTCGGACGCGGCGGACCGCCGTAGGGCTTGGCGCCAAGTTGGCGCCCGCGCTTTTCGACGGTTAGCAATCGATCGTCTTTTACCTCGGGCGCCAGAATCATCCCGTAGTAGCGCGCCATCCAATACGCATCGAGGAACGCCGATGGATCGCTTACGCTCATTCCGCCGTTGCCGCCGTCCAGCCGCATGAAATCGTCGTCCCAGCGGGTGGGTCCAATATTCCGCGCCGACATGCACTTCCATTGGGATCCGTAGTTGACGTAGCCCTCGGGTACTTTTAGATCGGCGCGATGGGAGTTGACATAGCTATAGTTGCGGCAATCCAAAGGCCACTCGTGCAGATTCTTGAGGCATCGCTCGTTGTCCATATCGTTGCCGGTCAGGGCGCCGTAAATGTAGTTGAACCAGACCATGTTCTCGACGCGCTTGATTTCCCAACTTCGTTCAAGACTGCGGCGGAAAATGGAACGCAGTTGCGGGTCGGTCTCGTAGGTCAGCAACGGGTGGTACGCGAGGAAGGCGAGGCGATCATCGAAATGGGTGGCCACCGGGAACACCAACTTTTGCCGCAACACCTCATTTTGGTAGCCCCAATCCACAAGCTGCTGCTTGCCTTGCCTGAACTTGTTGTCGCCGGTAATGGAAAAGGCCGTCGTCACTTGGGCGAGGGCTTCCAAGCCGTTCAGACCGCGCGCCTCAAAACCCTCGGGTGTTCTGAAGTATTCAGGATCCCAGCGGGCCCAGCGTGTCGGTTTCCCGTCGAGGTCACGCAGCAACCAACCATTGTCAATGATGTGGCTGCTGATGCGGCGCAGATGCTCCCGGGCGGCTTCCTTGGCCTTGCCTTGAGCCACCAGTTCGTAGAAGATCATGGTTGATTGTACATGGGCGTCCACCTCGTCACTGGAGGTATCCCCCTTCCATAACCACTTCCCGTCCGCGGTGGGATTCCATTCTGACGGCAATCCGGCCGAGCCGGTCGCGGCGAGTAGGGCTGGCTCGCCCACGGTGGCAATGGAGCGCGCCGGGAAACCACGGATGGACGTAACCTCCTCGCACCATTTCAATGAACGAAACACGTCAACGGCTTGTTCCCGGACAGCCGGGTCTTTGGTAACCGCATACCTAAAACAAAGTCCGTTGAGGAGGTGACCGGCCCACCCGCCGTCGTTGTCACTGATAAAGCGAATCCACTCGGCGCGCGGAGAGTCCCAGATCAGGGTGCTGATGAAGCCCACCCGGCGCATACCCCATTCCTCGATCCAGCGTTCATACCACGCCGCTTTCTTCTGAAGCGTGTAGGGCTCGTAGGTGATGATTCCAAGGCCGCCGTCCGTCGCAATATAGACGGCATGGTCGCCGCAGGCGATGGCGTTGACCTTTTCGTGAGGAATCCAGCGCTGGAACCCGAAGTATTGGTACTCGCCGTTGACCGCCCGGATGGCGCCTCGCATCGTGCCGATCCAATAGTCCTCCTTTTCGAAGCCTTTGGTCACGCACGTCGTGTCCTCGTAACAGAGGCCGTCTTTGCCCGTGATGTTGGACCAACTCATGCCATGCAACACGGCCAAGCCCTTGTCGGTGGATACCAAGAGCCGGCTGCCGAGGGCCATCAAGTCGCGGGTGGTGGAGCCGGGAGGCAATTGGCCCCAATCGCGCACGTCGCTCGTGGTGAGCCTGCCGCCAAGGAAAACAGACACCGCTTTCGCATGGCGGACGTAGAGCGTCTCGGCGTAGGAGGCGACGCCGAGGATGGGCTGATCGCTTGCGGACTGGTCGAGTGCAGTGAGCTTGTCGCCAGCAACGCCAAAGAGGTGGGTCGGGGACGCAACGACGATGCCTCCGACGTGAACGCACCCATCAATGAAGATGCCGTCGTCGAGTTTTTTCCAGGCGCGGTCGGCGTAACGCCACAACCCTCTCTCTGAAAAGGCGTACAGCGCATCGTTCAGCGTCTTCAGCCGGTTCACCGTAACTTCCGGCACCCCGGTGGCAACGAGCGCATCGCCTTCGAGTCGCCGCACGCCGCGTTTATTACCTACGTATAGCGCGTTCTCGAACACGGCCGCCGCGAGTAGCGGCTCCTTCGTCTCGATCCGGCCCTCGACCTCTTGCAGGTAAACGTCGTCCCTGACCGGTTTCCATAGAGGCTCCTTCGGAATCGGCAGTTCGGCGGACGCCAAGCCCGCGATGCCGAGCACAACGAAAATCAAGCCTACGCGGCAAGCCAGCTTTTTCATGATTCGACTCCTGATCGCACCATCGCGACGACGCTTCCTGCAGAAGCCCACGGAAGTACTGAAGGAAATTGGTTTTTTGACGCTGCGCGCGCAAGGGAGAATCGGTTGTTGTTCGGGCTCATTTTGCACCGGCGGTGTGGCCATTATACAGCCGCCATGTCCCGTATCAAGTCGATATTGGGAAAGCTATTGGGAACGAATTCTGGGCGAGTGGCGGTCGGCGCCGGTCGGTGGGTGTGGCCTCCATCAATTGCTGCAACTCAAATGGGTTACGAGCAGCCATACGAGAAAAGAGCAGATGATCGGCGATTCTATTGACCCACTCTGGGCGTCTTCACATCTTGGCCTTGAAAAGTTGAACGTCTGAAAAGAAAGGCAGCGGCGGGGGAAAACTCAAACCATGCAAAGAAAATTCGGAAGTGCGCGAACAGCCTGGGGAAAGTTGCCGGGGTCAAAGCACGGCGGCGACAGATCGAATACCGGCACTTAAAACAGGTCGGGAGGATCATCGGAACAACACCAGTGAAAAGTTGCCGACTACGCACAACGACCCCATTTACCTGCTGAACCCGGTGTTCCTTTGGCTGTACGAAATCCACAAAAAGGCTGCCTTTACTCGAAATCGTTCCGTGCTGTCGTCTTGGTTGCAGGTTAGTTCGGCAAGGTGATTGCTAAATGGTGTGATGTCACATTTGTTCGACAAACCTGAGCCGTTGAGTTTGGCGCGGGCCATTGCCTTGGCTTTCTTTAGAATTCCCGAATTATTGGGCGATTTTGGTTCTTCCGGAGCCGGCTGGTGGCGGGGTTTCGGGCATTTTTTCCTTTTTCCAATGCATGCATCCGATGTCGAAAAATGTCCACGAAGCCCATAACAAAACCGCCGACGCGACTGCTCAAGCAGACGCGTACGACGATTTCTCCAACGAAATGCTCGACGCCAACGGCAAGGTGCGTCCGCGGTTGCAAAGCGGAGTTTGGTGGAGTTGCGCTTTGCGTTCTCTGCATCTCTGCGTTGAAAAGATATGGGGGGTAACACCCCATAGCACCGGCAAGGTATTCCGGTGCATTATGGCAACGGAAAATGGAACACTCTTCCATAATCAAGAGTCAGCCAGCGCCGTCGCAATGAACAGCACACTGCTCACACGCTAAGCAAAGCAATGACTTATGAATTGGACACCCTTGAATCTCACCGTCCGGGTCGGCTGCAACCTCGCCTATCAAACAACCGTACAAACGCCAGTGCTGTTCGTGCTCAAGCCGCGGCTCGAAGGCCGGATATTGGTGATGCAGGAGAAACTTTCGTTCGGCATCGGCCTGCCGTCGTATGAGTTTCAGGATTCTCACGGCAACATCACGTATCGCTCGATGTTCATGCCAGGCCGCAACGAAATTCGTCACGATGCCTTGGTCGCCGTTTCTTCCCTGCCCGACAGCCGGGAGGTGCTGGGCCAAGTTCTGCCCGTGGGACAACTGCCTTTTGAGTTGTTGCGCTACACGTTGCCGAGCCGTTATTGCGATTCGGACAAGCTTCTGAATTTTGCGTGGAATCAATTCGGGCAGATCACCCACGGCCTCCCGCGCGTGCAAGCCATCTGCGATTGGGTCCACAACAACATTGAATACCGCTTCGGTTCCGGGCGGCCTGATCTCTCCGCTTCTGAAGTGATCGCACGTCGTCATGGGGTCTGCCGCGACTTCGCCCATGCGGCCATTGCGCTGTGTCGCGCCTTCAATCTGCCCGCCCGCTATGTGACTGGGCATTTGCCGGACATTGGCTACCTTGATCCCGGCACGCCGATGGATTTTCACGCCTATTGCGAAGTCTATCTCGGACAGGAATGGCTCACCTTCGATCCGCGCTACAATGTTCCGCGCATTGGCCGCGTCAAAATTGCCCACGGTGCGGACGCCGTGGATGGCGCGTTTGCGACAATCTACGGCGAAGCCAATCTGACCCATTTCGAAGTCTGGGCCTATCAGGTGAATCCGCTGCAAGTTTCCGTGGGCGACCCCATTGATTTGTCCAAACGGCTCGATGGCAATCAAACGGTGCGGCTCAGTTAGTGCGCCTCGCCTCACTCCATCTTGGCCAGCAGTTCATCCAGTAACACGGTGGCGAAGCGGGCGGCGGAGTCGCTCATTGCCTTCGCCCTCGGTTTCGTTTGGGCACAGCAATGGTTCGCGCAGCACGCGAGCGTTCTAACAGCCGCGCCGAAAGTAAATGTTCGGCAAGCCGCCTGCTAGAGGGATGTTTGCGACACGATACCCGGATGCCGAATTCCGCGGGCGATGGTTTGGCTGCACGCAGAAAAGCCCCCGATATCAAGGCAAAGTCGGCTGCTCCCGCCTGTCCGAACAATGCGCACCTTCCATGTGTTGCGGCGAAACCATGTCGTAAAATGACCAGCAAGCCTAAAACAAACCTGCCAGCGCGACTGCTCAAGGCATATGCGCACGACGATTTCTTCGACGAAATGCTCGACGCCAACGGCAAGGTGCGTCCGCATTACAGCCGCTTTCGCGCGCTGTTTCAGGAGTTGACGGCGCACGAGTTCGAGCTCAAACGGCAGTCGGTGGACTTGGCATTTTTTCGGCAGGGCATCACGTTCAACGTCTATGGCGACTCGGCGGGATTGGAGAAAATCTTCCCGTTCGACCTCTTGCCGCGCATCATTCCGGCAAAGGAGTGGGATTTTCTGGAACGGGGACTCACGCAGCGCATCACGGCGTTGAACCTTTTTCTGCACGACATTTATCACGAGCAAAAGATTCTAAAAGACGGTGTTATCCCACCGTTCTATGTGCTTTCGGGCAAGCACTTCCGGCGCGAGTTCGTCAACTTCAACGTGCCGAAGGATATTTACATTCACGTCTGTGGAACGGATTTGATTCGCGACGACACGGGCCAATACATGGTGCTCGAGGATAACAGTCGCTGTCCGAGCGGCGTGAGTTATGTGCTGAAGAATCGTCGCGCAATGAAGCGGTCGTTTCCCGGCATGTTCGAGGGCGTCGGCGTGCGGCCCGTTGAGGATTATCCGCGCGAACTGCTGCGCATGCTGCAGCACATTGCCCCCGCAGGCGTATCCGAACCGACCGTGGTGCTGCTCACTCCGGGTGCGGCGAATTCGGCTTACTTCGAGCACACCTACCTTGCGCGCCAGATGGGCATTGAGATCGTGGAAGGCCGCGATCTCGTCGTGCGGGACGGACGGGTGTTCATGCGCACAACCAAAGGATTGCAGCCGGTGCATGTGATTTATCGTCGAGTGGACGACGACTTCCTCGACCCGACCGTGTTCCGACGCGATTCAATGCTCGGCGTGCCCGGTTTGGTAAACGCCTACCGCGCCGGCAACGTGTCGCTCGCCAACTCCATCGGCACAGGCATCGCCGACGACAAGGTGATGTATTATTTCGTGCCGCGGATGATCAAGTATTACCTCGACCAGGAGCCACTCATCCCGAACGTTCCGACGTATCTCGCCAGCGAGGAGGCGGACAAAAAATACATTCTCGAGAATCTTGAAAAACTTGTTGTCAAAGCGGCGAACGAATCCGGCGGCTACGGCATGTTGATGGGACCGAAAGCGTCGCGGGAGGAAATCGCCGAATTCCGCGCGAAAGTCGAAGCCGAGCCGCGCAACTACATCGCGCAGCCGATGATTTCGCTTTCACGCCATCCAACGCACGTCGAGAACGGTCAATTCGAGGGACGCCACATAGATTTGCGGCCCTACATCATTTCCGGTGAGAAAACTGTCATTGTCCCCGGCGGCTTGACGCGCGTGGCGTTGCGCAAGGGATCACTCGTCGTGAATTCATCGCAGGGCGGGGGGAGCAAGGACACGTGGGTTTTGTATGGAGACGAATAGATGTTAAGCCGCGTTGCAAATTCTCTCTACTGGATGAGCCGCTACATTGAGCGTGCCGAGAACATCGCGCGCATCGTGGACGTGAATCTTCAGTTGCTTCTCGATCTGCGCAACCTCAACGAGGAACGCCTTGCCCAGTACTGGTTGCCCATCGTCCAGGCCACCGGCGACGAAAAGCAATTCTTCGAGTTTCACAAAAAAGCCACCGGTCAGACCGTCACGGAATTTCTCGTGTTTCAGCCGGAGAATCCAAATTCGATTTTCGGTTCCATTTGCCAGGCGCGCGAGAACGCCCGCATGGTGCGCGACCAGATCACCATCGAATACTGGGAGGAACTGAACCGAATTTACTGGTTTGTGAAAACGCCGACGGCCCGTCAGGTCTGGAAGGAGAGTCCCAGTGAATTTTTTCAGCAGATCAAAGCCGGCTCACTGCACCTCATTGGCTTGAGTTACACCACGCTCATCCGCAACGAAGGCTGGTGGTTTGCGGAGGTGGGCAAATTCATCGAGCGCGCGGACAAGACTTCGCGCATCCTCGATGTGCGCTACCAGACGCTGCCGGAGAAGTGCCCACCCGCTGCCATCAACCAGGCCGAGGCGCTTGAATGGTCGGCCATCCTCCAATCTTGCAGCGCGCGGGACTCTTACAAATCTATTTACGGTGCGGACGTGCATCCCAAGCTCGTCGCCGAATTTCTGCTGTTGAACGAGGACTTTCCGCGTTCGGTTCGCTTCTGCGTCAACAAATTGAACCAGTCCCTGCGTCGTATCTCCGGCGTGGCGGAGGGGCGCTTCTGCAACGATGCCGAAAAGCTTGCCGGCCGACTCGTGGCGGAATTGCAATTCAGCACGATTGAGGAAATCTTCGGTCACGGCCTGCATCTTTATCTCGACCAATTGCAGACGAAGCTCAACGACATCGGCGGCGCGCTGTTCAACGCCTACATTTTCCAGCAGTTCAACAATCTGGAGGACGAGATCATGGTGCAGCAGGAGGAACAGCAACAACAATGAAACGCATCGCCATCCTTACCGCCGGCGGAGACACGCCCGCGCTCAACGCCACCATCCACGGCGCGGTCGTCCGCTCCAACCAGCTTCATGTCGAAATCCTCGGCCTCATTAAGGGCTTCAACTGCCTTTTCAATTCGCGCGTGCCCCATGTCCACCTCAATCCACTTTATCAGGAGATTCCCGAACTCGACCCCACGAAGGGCGGCACACTCATCGGCTCCTCGCGCGATTACGTTGACCCGGACAAGAAGGACGAACTCGAACTCATCACCGCGCGCCTCCACAAGCTCGGCATCGAAGGACTGATTTGCATCGGCGGCGACGGCACGCTGAATGGATTGCAACCCATCGCCGAGCGCCTGCCCGTAGTCCTCGCGCCCAAGACAATTGATAACGATCTCGGTTTGAATTATCCCAGCGAGCCAGATGAGTGGGTCCGCACCAACGACGCCACCGCGCGGAGCGGCTACCGCTACAAGCGCGCTGTGTCCAACGCCGTTTTCGACCTCGATCATATCGTCAATTACGTCACACCCGGCTACGCCACCTCCGTCTTCGTGTCTGCCGGCGGCGTCGAGCGCATTCGCACCACGGCGGAGAGCCATCGCCGCATCGCCATCATTGAAGTCATGGGCCGCCACTCCGGCTACATCGCGCTCGGCACGGCATACGGGAAGCCGGACGTTATTCTTTTGCCGGAACACCCACTCGACATTGAACACCTCGTCGAGCGCGTCAAACATCTTTACGACCTCCAGAAAAATGTCGTCATTGTCTGCGGCGAAGGCGTCGTGGATGAGCAGGGCCGCGAACTCGGTGCGGAAACCAAAACCACCGACCCTTCCGGCAACATCGTCTTGAGCGGCGCCGCCGAAGCTCTGCGCGCGAAATTGATCCAGTTGATTGGAGACCGCTATTTCCAGCTTTACCGGCGCGGTGAATCGGCGAAGGAAGCCATCTTCACCCGCAAAGTCGGTCACACGCAACGCGGCGGGCGTCCGATTCTTTTCGACCGCTTTTACGCCGCACAACTTGGCGCCAAGGCCGTGGACCTGCTCATGGAAGGCCGCAACAACGCCGTCTCGATTCTCCAATACGATTCCGTGAAGGGCTTTCACGTGGAAGGCTACGACGCGAACCGTTTCCGCGACCGCTGGGGATTAATTCACGCGCGGCAGATGCACCCCGAACTTTACGACGCCAAGCTGATGAAGCCGTCGCGCAAGGGCATTGACTATCTGCTACCGATATTCACGGACGCGATTGGCGATGACGACACCGAGCACATGCGTCGGACCCTCTTCGCCTCCGGCAATCTCGCGCAGCCCTATCATTCGATCAACACCGACGTTCACAAACGCATCCGTTATCTCGGAGGGGAGGCCGCTTGAGTCCCGACCCGCACCTAATCCCCTACATCAACGTCAAGCTCGCGCTGCTCGGCTTCCCGCCGGTGACGACGAGCGTGGGCGCGGAATTTCAGAGCATCGTTGCCATGCTCGTCGCCCAGCATCGCGAAAAGGAGCGTCTCCTTGCCAATCACCTTTGCCCCGCCGACGGGCGCATCCAGAGTTTCATTTACGATTATTTGCAGGACGTGCCGGTGGCGAAACTTCCGCTCCACACTTTCACGCTGGACCGCCCTGGCATGGCGCGCACGCTTTCGCTGCCGGTGGATCGCGACGAGTTTTCCTCCGAAATCATCAACTCCTATCGCGTCAAACAAGGCGTACTGCACAATCCTCGGAGCGACCGCCGCACCACCGCCGGAATTTTTCACATCGCCGAAGGCGGACTGCCGGTGCCCGACGACAAAATCGGTGTGCCCAAAGCCGCGTTCGCAAAAATGCTCGGCCTGGCCTTCAATCCCCCGCGCCCGTTGATGCGCCTGCCGTTCACCGCCACGCAGCCGCAATCCGCCGAGTGTTTCGTGTCGATGCTGCTGCGTCCGATTCCTTGCCCCGAAGTGCCGGGTTTCACGTCGGAGAAGACGATGGAAATTCGTTTTTTCGCGCCGGGCAATCTCGTCAGCAATTNNCGTCCCGAGGTGCCGGGATTTTCGCCCGGGAAGGCCATGGAGATTCGCTTCTTCGCGCCGGGAAATCTCGTGAGCAATCTTGATTTCGTCGAAAGCATTTTCGGCAACGGCGGCGACCCCAATCTGCCGGAGAACGACGCCGGCCTCGACGTGGAACATTGGACCGGCCATACGGGCTGCGTCATTCTCGCGCCGCATCTCACGAAGATTCCCAAGAAGGACGCGGGTTTGCCGTATTGGGACAAAGCCACCGAACGCCAGCGCCGCGACGGTGCGTGCTGGAAGGACGAATGGGAATTCTACAACCACGGCCAGCCGTTCAAGCTCACCTGCCGCGACGAAACCGGCGGCATCGTCACGATTATCGCGGACAACTATTTCGGTTACTGCAAGAAGGAGGTGAAGACGCAAATCAGCTTCGCCGCCAATCTCTACGGCCTGTGCGAGGAGGAACACGCCGGCGGCGCGCTCGTGTTCCCCGCCTACGATCTCGGCGAGGAATTCAGCGGCGGCGTTCACGTCAAACAGTTGGGCCATTCCTACGCCGAAATGACCGCGACGTTCCGCGACGCGATGAACCCGCTGCCCGACGGCTGCGCGGTGGACAAAAAATTCCCGGACATCATCTACGTGCCCGAAGACGCGTCATTCGATCTGCACAAACAAAAAATCTCCTGGCCCGGCGGCAAGACCGAGCGCTCCATCAAATTGCTGCCCGGCAAAACCTACGTCCGCCCCTCCGGCTACAAAATCTGGATGGAAAAACCGGGCCCGAACCGCGCCTGGCGGCTCGTGGGTGTTCTCGCGGAAGGCGAGCTTTGCCACAAACCCTGCACGGTTTCCGGCGCCGGCAAATCGGAAATCTCCAAGCCCATCAACGACGCGATTCTCGTTGGGCCGGTGTTTGTCGCGGACTTCAAAAAGGATTTCGACCAGGTCGCAGAGCTGATCGCGCGCGACTATGACGGACGTCACCAGGACCCCACGCGCACCGACAGCCGTTCGATTCTCAGTGCGGAACGTTCGCTTGGCTCGGTCATCAAGCTGCTCACGCCCGACGAGCGCGACTACAAACCGGAATACAACGCCTGGCTCGACAGCGTCCCGCAATATCTAAAGGAACTCGTTTTTGTCCTAAAGCGCTACCACAAGCCGGATTGGGGAGCGAACTGGCGCGAGCATTTCAGCGTGGACATCATCAACGGCATTCCCGCCAATGAATTGAAGTGTGACAATCGCACGCTCGTGACCACGCGCCTGCGTGTCGGCTTCGACGCCAATGGCTTGTGGCGCACGTTCGGATTGCGCAAGGATTTTCATCCGGCGTTAAAACTTCAGGTCGAGGACGACATCACGGCGTCCGTTGTCGTGCCGCCCGGCGCATTGAAAGATTTGCCAGAAGCGAATAACGCGTTCTCGCTGAAGTTCGTGAAGAACTGCGAAAAACGTTTGTTCCAACGCCCCGACGATGCCATCCATCGTGGCTACGACAAGCAAACCGAGTCCGACTTTGCGCTGCCCGGAAACTTTTTTTCCAATTACGAACCGCTCACGCCGAAAGTCGCTCGCGATTTCATCGAGGAAGCGCTGGGCTTTTACCAGTTCACCGGGCCGATGCAGTCCGTCATCCGCGAAATCGCCGGGAGCGGCAGGCCGGATTACTTCGTTTGTTCCGCCAACCCGCGTCTCATGGACGGTAAGCCGAGTAAAAATCCGCGTTATCTGCAAATCCGCCCCGACCTCATCCAGCCGCGCGAAACGTATCTCGCGGAAATGTCCGCGCGCCTGCGCCGGCGCGTGCCAACCGAACGGCCCGTTCACAACCCCGTCGCCGCCGTGCTGCCCGGTCGCCGCAACACTCCACCCGAGCCGGGTATCCGTTCACTCGCGGTGTTCAACCCGATTCACTATTTCGAGTTGCCGGAATTATTCATGGAATTCATATGCAGCATGACCGGCAAATCGCCGTCCACCACCGGCGCCGGCTCGGAAGGCGCGCTGACCAAAGGCCCGTTCAACGCGCTACCGCCCATCATTGACCTGAACAACGCGCTTGTCTCCTGGCTGCTTACCGGCCACAACGGTTTCGTCACCGCCGCGGGTCATGTCGGTCCGAAAGTGCGCGTGGACCACGACATCAGCCTGCTCGTGCCGGAAATCTGGTGCCGCATGACGCCGGAGGAACGCGACCCGAAATTCCTCATCGCCAATCATTATCTGGAAAAGTGCGTGGACTTCGAGCACGGCGGAAAAAAAGTTCTGGCGAGCCGGCTCGGCTGCCGCATCAACGCCCGCTTCGTTCACTCGTTCTTCGGGCGCGTGTTCAACCATCCCCATTCCGTGTTCACCGACGAAATGCTCCGCCCGGAACTTCAGGACCGGGAAATCTTCGCGGACGGCCTGGATAACATCGTCGCCATGCAAAAGCGCGTTGCGCAGATGTATTTTGACGACGGCAGCGTCAATCAGGCGTGCCCGCCATTGCGCGCGCTGCTTCACCTCATGTTGAACGATGAGTGGGAAGGCAAAGGCCTCGACCAGCCGGAGGTCCGCAAGCTTTTCACGCGCGAGAATCTTCTGGCGAGCGACTGGTATGCCGCGCGGCTCAAAGCGAAGCAAACCGTTGACCGCAAGCTCTGGCGTCGCCACGTCGAATACCTCGACAAATTCTCGAAGCGTGCCAGCCACGCCGACGAAGCGACGCGCCTCGGCATCGCCGGCCGCCTGACCTGCGCCCGGAAAACTTTGGAAGAAGTCGAATCGCCGTCTTATGTGCAAAAACTCTCCGGCACCCTCGGCGCTGAACCGATTGAAGCGTATTTGTAACCATGTCCATCCACATCGCGCTCCACCACAAAACTCACTACCAGTACGACCGGCGGGGCAATCTCGGTCCGCAGGTCGTGCGGCTGCGGCCGGCGCCGCATTGCCGCACGCCGATTCTCAGCTATTCGCTAACGGTCGAGCCGCGAAAGCACTTCCTGAATTGGCAGCAGGACCCGCACGGCAACTGGCTGGCGCGGCTGGTCTTCCCGGAGCGGACCACCGAGTTCAGCGTCACGGTCGACCTGACCGCCGAGATCTCGGTGATCAACCCCCTCGACTTCTTCATCGAGCCCTANNGTCGAGGTGGATCTGGTCGCGGAGATGGCGGTGCTGAACCCGTTTGACTTCTTTCTCGAACCGGACGCGCAGAAATTTCCCTTCGCCTACCACCCGTCGCTCGACCACGAACTCGCTCCGTTTCAACGCAAGTGCTGGCTCACGCCGAACTTCGGCCGGTATCTCGCCTTGTTGCGGCGTGATTTGATCGGCGAAGTCAAACGGCGAACCAAACAGCAGCGGTTGGAAATGCCGGACAGCGAAAAGCGGGTCACCAATGATTTTATCGTCGCGATCAATCAACGGCTTTGGAAGGACATAAAATATACGATACGGCTCGAATCCGGTG
>PLJQ01000200.1 GCA_003140275.1 Limisphaerales bacterium | reverse complement strand
TAGCTGCCGCCGAGCGTCTGAGTAATGTCAACTGCTGTGCCCGCTGGCAGAGTCACCGCCGTGCCGACGGGAATTTGCACCGCTTCACAATCGCGAGTGAGTTCAACTGAAGTTACGTTTTGCATATCGAACAATTGTTTGGTCGTCATCGGGTTCAGCCCGAACTGGAAACAAGTTAACCTATTCAACGGTCCCGCCCAACGCCAAAGTTTTCGGGAGCCGAACTTTGAACTTTGAACTTTAGCCTCCCGACGTGAGCGAAACATTGCCGAGCGTCACCATATTGATCGCCGCCCGACCGGGACCGTTGGAGATCAAGGCGGTGATGGCCAGCCGTCAGCTTGATTACCCGCGTGACAAATTGGAAATCATCGTCGCGCGGGGGCATCAACCTTCCGTTCAACGCAACGCCGCGCTCAAGGCGGCGACCAGTGAGTTGATTTATTTTTTAGACGACGATTCCGCGCCGCCACCGAATTATCTTCGGTGCGCCGTTGCTCGTTTCTCCGATGCCAAAGTGAAAATGGTTGGCGGCCCGAATCTTTGTCCGCCAGACGCGCCGAAGTTGGAGCGGGTGTTTGCCGTTGTTTTAAGCAGTTGGCTTGCGTTTGGTCCCAGCCGCGCCCGCTACGGGGCGGTCGGAAAGTTGCGTGAGACGAGCGAAAAGGAACTCATTCTTTGCAACTTGCTGGCGCGCCGCGAGGCCTTGATGAAATTGGGTGGATTTAATGAAGCGTTGTATCCAAACGAGGAAAACGCCTTGATGGATGAACTGCAAAGACGTGGCGGCAAACTGCTTTACGATCCCCAATTTATCGTTTATCGCCGTCCCCGTCCCACCCTCAAAGCTTTTGTCAAAATGTTGCTGAATTATGGAAGGGGCAGGGCGGAGCAGTTTCGATTGCATCCAACGTTTGGTTCAGCACTTAATTTTGTGCCGCCGTTGTTTTGTCTGTATCTGGTTTTGCTGCCGCCATTGATGAAAATCCTGCCTTGGAAAATTCATTGGGAGACAACATCTGTTGGTTCTGGCAGTAGTGTAATTCATGACATGTATCAAATGGATGTTAATCTATCGTTGCTCCCGCTCGCGGGCTATTTTCTGGCGCTTGTGCTGCAAACGCTGGTTTCGGCTCTTCGACACGGATTTGTCAAAAGTATTCTTGCTTGGCCGCTTCTGGCGCTCACTCATATTTTTTACGGCCTCGGTTTCTGGCGTGGATTGTTCACGAAACTTAAACCCAACGATCAAAAGCCAGGCGCTGGAGTAACGCTCGAAAACATTCCAATGTGATTTTTTCCTGAGAGCGGGTACGGAAATGCGACGGCGAACGGACACTACCGTTTGGTGTCCACCCTTTAGGGTGCGTTGGTCGTGCTGACCGGCTAAAGCCGAGACACCGAACGGCTTTACGTACATGCTATGAGTACGTGAAGACCGGCTGAACATTTGCCATGAAAAATCCGGTTTGGGCTAAAGCCATTGAAGCTTCCGCTGACCCGCAACGCGCCCGTCATCAGCTTGAGCAGTTGATGACGACGAGTGCTGCCGCTCACCTGAAGTCTGCCGACGCCGCGCAGTCTCGCATCCTCACTGCGTTGCTCAGTGGCTCTCAGGCGCTCAGCGCGCTGTTGATTGCCAATCCGGATTGGCTTTCATCACTGACGGCGGAAGCATTAAAGCATCCTCGCCGGGAACAGGGATTACGCCGCGAGGTGAATGGCTGGCTGAAGCAACTGATGGAGGAGTGCGATTACAACGCTGCCTTCGCGCAACTTCGTCGGTTCAAACAGCGCGAGATGCTGCGTATTGCCGCGCGTGACCTCGCCCGGCTGGGAACGGTGTCCGAAATCACACTTGAAATCTCTGATGTCGCCGATATCTGCCTTGACAGCGTCTGGCAACTTTGCCGTCAGCAGCACACCGAACGATTGGGCCGACCCTCCCATCAGGACGCCGATGGCAGTTGGCTGCCGACCGGGTTTTGCGTATTCGGCATGGGCAAACTGGGCGGGCAGGAACTCAATTACAGTTCGGATGTCGATGTCGTTTTTGTTTATAGCGAAGAAGGCCATGTCTTCAAACAGCCGCCGGTGAAGGGCAGACAAACTGGACGCGGTTTGACGAACCACCAGTTTTTCAAACGGCTGACGGAGGCATTTATCGCGGAAGTAACGCGGATGACGCCGGACGGAACTTTGTATCGCATTGATTTGCGACTGCGTCCGGAAGGGGATGCCGGCCCGCTGGTTCGTTCGCTCGCGAGTTATGAGAATTATTATGCCCAGTGGGGACAAACTTGGGAGCGCATGATGTTGATCAAAACGCGTCGAGTGGCAGGTGATGAGGCGTTGGCGGCGGAGTTCGTGGAAATGGTTCAACCGTTTCGTTATCCGCGCTCGCTCGGTCAAGGGATTTTGTGCGAGGTGGCGGCCATGAAAGACCGCACCGAGAACGAAATGGTCAAAGCCGGTGAGATCGATCGCAACGTCAAACTCGGTCGCGGCGGCATTCGCGAAATTGAATTCACAGTACAAACGCTGCAATTGCTCAACGCCGGCCGCCTTCCGTTTCTCCAAGGCGCGCAGACCCTTCCCGCGTTGGAAAAACTGGCGCAATACAAACTGTTGTCCACCGGGGAATCACTCGCGCTGGCCAACGCTTATTGTTTTCTGCGTGACGTGGAGCATCGCCTGCAAATGGAAGACAATTTGCAGACGCACACCATTCCCACGAGCCGTCCGGCGCGGGAACGATTGGCGGCCTTGATGGGATTTGACTCGTTGGCAAAATTTGAAGCCGCGCTCCAGGAGCACACGCACCACGTGCGCCAAGTTTACGATAAAACTCTGAAGGGTGACGTGCCCAGACAGTCGTCCGCGTTTCCGCGACAATTCGAGGGCGCCGAAGCAGAATGGAAAAGTCTGCTGGCCGAACATTCATTCAAAAATGTGGATGCGGCTTTTCGCCTGTTGAACGAATTCGCCAATGGCCCCGGTTACGTCCACGTCTCGCCGCGCACGGTTGAACTGGCGCGGCAGCTCTTGCTGCGATTGTTCACCCTTTGTCCACGCCAACACAACCAGACGAAAGATGCGAGCCGCCTGGCGCATGTTCTCTCTGATCCCGACCGCGTGTTAACGCGGCTCGACAGTTTCATCACCGCTTACGGCTCGCGCGCCATGTTGTTTGAAACCTGGACCAGCAACTCGTCGCTCTTTGAATTGCTGCTGATGTTGTTCGATCGCTCGGAATTTTTGGCCGAAACGGCCATTCGCACGCCGGACCTGGTCGATGAGCTCGTTCTGAGCGGTCGCCTCCGTCAGCGGAAGACCGCTGAAGAAACGTTGAAGGACTTGCGCCACGGCCAGGCGGACAAAGATCAACGCCTCTGGCTGCGGCGTTATCATCAGGCGGAGCTGATGCGCATCGGCCTGCGCGACATTTTGGGCCTGGCTGATTTCGAGCAGAACCTCACCGAACTTTCCGCCCTCGCGGATGCCTGCCTTCAATACGCGCTCGAAGTCGTTCTGCAAAAGCACAAACTGAAGTCACCGTCGCTGGTCATCATCGGTCTGGGAAAACTGGGTGGCGCTGAACTCAATTACGGTTCGGACCTGGATA
>PLJQ01000040.1 GCA_003140275.1 Limisphaerales bacterium | reverse complement strand
AGAGGCAGAAGTTTTCTTATCGGCGAGCAATCAGACCAATCCATTGACGTCAAAAAGTACTGGGGCCATCCGGGTGGACGCACGATTTTAATTGAGGAAGTTGATTACACGGCGATTGAACCGTTGCTGAACACACTTACTGCGTCAGCCGCACCTATCCTGAAGAATTCACCCGACGGCGTGCTCTACGCAGTTTCGGCGAAGCGACTCCTGCCGCCGGTCAAGGTGGCGAAGAAATCGACCCCACCCATGAAGCTGGCCGTTGCGTCTTGGAGTGGCAAAGGAGTCCTGATCGATTACTCCACCGCGAGCAGTTCAACCAATTTCACATTCCAAGGCGACACCACGTATTATGTGAGCGGGACGGTAAATCTGAGTGGCACCAACACATTTTTTGAAGGGGGCACGGTCATTAAGTACGCGCCGACGAATACGGCCAAACTCAACATCACTAGCCCGATTATCTGGCAGGGCGGCATGTATCGCCCGGTCGTGATGACGGCGCGCGACGATGACACCGTTGGCGACAAAATTACTGGCAGCACGGGCAATCCCAACACCAATTATTACGCGAATCCCGCCTTGTATATTGATGGTGCCACCGCGGCAACGAATGCCATTTTACAAAACTTGCGAATTGCCTACGCCCAGAACGCCATGGTCTTTAATGGAAGCAGCGGGCACATCGTCAGCCATGCGCAACTGGTCAATTGCGCCAACGGGGTTACGGCCACCAACACGGATTTCAGCCTGCGCAATGCACTGTTGTATAACGTGCTGACCAATTTCGATGGCTCAAGCGCCACCGGCCGCTGCGAACACCTGACCGTCGATACAGCCAATTGGATGAACAACAACAGCGCCCTCACGTTAACGATGACCAACAGTCTGTTGGTTGGAGTGACCAACACCGGCAGTTTTACCAGCAATTCGGTGAGCACCGGGACTGCGAGCACATTTCAAACCGTCGGTGCTGCGAGTCACTACCTGGCCGATAATAGCCCGTATCGCAATGCGGGCACGACCAACATCAATGCCACGTTGCTATCAGGCTTGAGGCAGAAAACCACCTACCCGCCCATAGAATTGACCAATAATTTCACCGTGGACACGACGCTGTCGCCCCAAGCACAACGCGACACCGACACGCCCGATCTAGGCTATCACTATGACCCGCTCGATTATGTCGTCAGTGGTCGAACTACCTCAAGTACATTGTCGCTTATAGGCGGAGTGGCGCTCGGCACGTACGGCGCATCCAGCAGTTACGGCATTAACATCAATAACGGCAACGTGGTATCCGAAGGTTCGCCCACCAATTTGAACTGGATCGTGCGTTACAACACGGTGCAGGAACAGGCCACGACCAATTGGTCAGCCAGCACGGTCGCGCCATCAATCAGATCGGCCAACTCTTCGGGGATAACGCCGATCCAGCTTCAGTTCACGGAATTTTCGATGTTGGCCGGTCAAGGAGACAATTTTAACGTCCACGGCGACGAAAATGGGTCGCCGCCTAGTATCAAGGATTGTCAGTTTCGCGGTGGCAGTTTCACCATTTACGAAGGCTGGGTCGCATTGACCAACTGTTTGTTGGAACGGGTGGTTGTCTCTCTAACGGACAATCACCATACTGACACTTGGTATTTGTATAACAATCTCTTCAAAGGCGGCAAGTTGAGTATCACCAGGCAGGGAACGTCCGGCACCATCTGCTTGACCTACGACAACCTCTTCGACAAAACCAGCCTCAGCGGGTCGCCCAGCGCTTACGACTACAACGGCTTCGTCACCAACATGAATCGGTTCACTGGCGCTCACGACGTCGTGTTGACGAACAGCCCGGCCTATCAGACCAGTTACCTGGGCAAATACTATTATCCGACCAATGACGGGATGTTGAGCCTGCTGATCGACGCCGGCAGCGTCACCAACGCCGCGCTGGTTGGCCTCTACCATTACACCACCACGACCAACCAGGTAAAAGAAGCCAATACCCCCATCGATATTGGGTTTCATTACGTTGCCACCGACACCAACGGAATTCCCATCGACACCAATGGGGACGGAGTGCCCGATTATCTGGAAGACGCCAACGGGAACGGCCAGGTGGATTCCGGTGAAATCGGTTGGAACATTTTCGGCGACCTTGGACTAAAAGTAATTATCAGCCGACCGAAGAACAATTCCATTTTGCCTTAAACCTTCAACCTCAGAACCCGATGAAAACCGATACCCAAACGCGGAAGTTGAAAACAGACGCAATAAAAATCTGGCCGAATGGATTCCCATTTGCGATTTGGAGCGTGATGGTGAGTTGCGCTCTTTTGACAGGCAGTGCCTGGTGGGCAAAGGCCGCCCCGGAGAGCCACAACCGCACGGAACGCATCGCTCGCCCCGCAGTTTTCTCTCACCTGATTTTGCCTGTGGACACCACTGCTTCCACGGAACAGGAAACTCAAGATCTACTAGACGCATTGAATTTTGACCGGCCAAAGGATTTCAAACGAACGGCGGAGCAAGTTGAAAGTTTCATCGCAAGCCATTCGACGTCACGTTGGACCGCATCGTTACGAAGTAATTTGGGTCAATACTATCGGGAACACGGCCGCCACACCTTGGCCTTGCAACATTGGGAAGCAGCCTGGGAGGCAACAAAGGATTTCAAAGACGGTAATGGCAAACGGGTCGCGGATATCACCCTGGCACATTGGACGCGCCTCCTAGCCAGTCTCGGCCGTTACGAAACCTTGACTGAGATCTTCCAAACAACTAAAGGGCGTATCCTGGATCGCGGTCCCATGTCGCAAATGTTCCGTCGGACCCAGGAAGCCTACGTGCAAATGGGCAAAATCCCGGGGATGTCCTACCGTTGCGGCACATTCGCTATGGCCAACGTAGCCTATCAACTTGTCGGTAGGAATTACGATGCCAAAGCGCTGGATCGCGAGGCATCCTCGCCGATGGGTTTTACCCTGAAGGAATTGGTGGACATTTCGGAGCGGCTCCACCTCGGCTTGGTCGCTGTTCGGCGTGATTCTGGTGAAGATCTGGTGGTGCCTTCGGTGGTGCACTGGCAGCAAAATCACTACGCGGCCATCATTGGCAAGGTTGGCGACTTGTATGAGGTGGTGGATCCAACTTTCGGGCATACCAGTTTTATCAGTGCCGAAAATATCAACGCCGAAGCCAGCGGTTATTTCATGGTGCCCATCCAACAGGTCCTCGACCGATGGCGAAGATTGGACACAAACGAAACAGGCAAGATTTTCGGCCGAGGCAACCCGAATTTCCTGGGAGACGACGATGATCAACCTTGTCCGGATTGTACAACTTGTCCACCGGGGCAAGGTGGTAGCCCGGGTGGTAGCCCGGGTGGTAGTAGCCCAGGAGGGTGCGGCAGTAGAAGGTGTTCTTCCGGAGGAGTAGCCGCTGCTCCTCCCGGCATGCCGGCTTGGAGGGTGTCAGAGCCGTATCTCAATTTGTGGTTGGAAGATGAGCCGCTAGGATACCAACCCGCCTATGGCCCGCGAATCCCGTTCCAACTCAAATTTAAGCAGAGAGATGAAACATCAACTTTCCAAGATGTCGGCATGAGCTGGGAGTGTTCCTGGTTATCCTTGATAGAAGCAAACTATGCACCGTTTGCGGCGTATGTGCATTTGCCCGGAGGCGGGGTGTCAACGTTTAAGAACACGGACCTTACCGCTACAAATTATTACAACAATCTGCGACTGACTTCATTTACCAACAGCAGTGGCGTGATTACCAACTTCGAATTGCTGTTCACCGATGGTGCCAAATATACGTATGACTATAACCCGGATGGATATGGCACCCAGTTTTATTTGACAAAGATGAAGGATGCCCAGGGAAACATCGTCACCTTGCAATATCAAGATTTTGGTACCGGGTTCGTCGATTTGAAATGCGTGATCGACGCCACGGGTCTGACCAATACCATGACTTACAACACGACTGATTATCCCGCCGATGTCATTACCAGCGTGGTTGATCCTTATAACCGCAGTATAACCCTGCAATACGATACCGATGGTACGCTGACTAACATCACGGATGTCGCGGGACTTTCCACTTCGATTGGATACGACGGCACCGGGTGGGTTACCAGTTTAAGCACACCATACGGCGTAACGTCCTTCATCTCGGAAGATAACACAACACTGGAGGGGCATCCCATTGAGCGGAAAATCACCATCACCGAGCCAACCGGGGGCACAAACCTTTACTTTTTCCATTCGGACTTTCCGGTGGGCGGCTCATATCCGGCTGCTGATGTTCCTACCAACACACCGCTAAACACTTTCGATAACGTTGCCACCGACTCGCGCAATAGTTTTTACTGGAACCCCAAACAATATTCACTTTTATCAACCAATTATCTCGCTACCGGGAACTATAGTGATTTGACCTCCACTGATTTCTTGCTGGGCCGCAAGCGACATTTCCTGGGCGGTGGTATCATTGGGACGCCTAGTTCTATCGATACCCTCGCATTGGAACGCGATCCCAGCCCCGATGGGGTCACGGAAGGCCAGAAAATTTGGTACGATTATTCCAATAAAGACGTTACCGGTAACGACTGGAAAGGCGACCAGATTTTACCGGCTGTAACTGCCCGCGTCATGCCGGATGGTTCCACCTGGTACACCTGGCATCAACGAACTGGTCTCGGCGTTATCACCAATGAAATCGTCAAATACGTTGACGGTGGTGTTGATATCCTTCGCACCAACACCTACCTCTATTCCACTGACGGATTTGACCTGCTCAAACAGATTAATGCCGCAGGCGACGTGGTATCGAGCAATTTATTCAATGCCTATCATCAAGTGACCAACAACTACAACGCCCTGAACGAAAAAACGGTTTTCACTTACGATGGCAACCTGCGGCTCACCAGCGTTAAGACTCCAGCTGGTCTGACGACAACCAATCTCTATGGGGCGGACGGCTATTTGTCCCAAACCATCGACCTCGAAATCAATCGCACAAACTCTTTCACCTACACAAATGGGCTGGTTTACACCCACACCGATGAACGCGGTCTGACCACGACCAACACCTGGGATGGCCTACAGCGGCTGCGTCGCGTGAGTTTTCCCGATGGCACTTACATCACGAATACATACGGAAACCTTGATCTGGTCAAAGTCATCGACCGCATGGGATACTCGAATTCTTTTACCTATAATGCCCTTCGACAGAAAACTTCCGAGACCAATGCCTTGGGACGAGTAACTACATATACCTACTGCGATTGTGGAGTATTGGAGTCCGTCATCGACGCCCTCACCAATACCACCTCCTTTTCTTACGACTATTTTGGTCGTCGCATGAAAACAACCTATCCCGATGGCAGCACTGTGACCAAGCAGTACAACCTGCTCGGCCAGGTGACAAACGTGATCGACAGCGCGGGAGTGAGTATCACCAACTGGTTCAACAACGCGGGGCTGTTCGTTGCCGCCAGCAATGCCTTTGGACGGGTGCAAAGCATCCTTTATGATGTCGAGGACCGGGCTACAAATAGCGTCAACGCCGACGCCGTGAGCATAACCAACACCTTTGATGTGTTGGGCCGTATTCTCGCGCGAACGTATCCTGATGGCGGAGCGGAAAAGTTTGGGTATTCAGCCAACGGGTTGGTTGCCTATACCAACCAGTTGAGTCAAGTCGCTCGCTACGGTTATGACGCCGCTCGGCGCAAGATTGCCGAGACGAACGCCAATAACGAAGTCACTCAGTTTACCTACGCCGCAGCCGGCGATCTGTTGACGCTCACCGATGGCAAGAGCCAAACGACTTCCTGGCACTACAATCTATTTGGTCTTGTGACCAACAAAGCCGATGCGGCAGGAACCGAGATTCTTCGTTACAGTTACGATGCCAACAACCGGTTGACGAATCGATGGAGCGCCGCCAAGACCAATACGGTCTATTCGTATGATGCCGTGGGTAATCTAACGAATATCAGTTATCCGGTAAGCACCAATATTTCGATGTCCTATGATCCACTGAATCGACTCGCGAACATGGTGGACGCGGCGGGGACGACTGTGTATGCTTACACCAGTTTCGGCGCGTTGCTGAGTGAAGATGGCCCGTGGGCCAACGACACCGTGAGCTACACCTACGACAACGGAAGGCGGCGCAGCGGGTTGACGCTGTTAGCGCCAAACGCCTCAGCGTGGACGCAGAACTACGGGTATGACAGTGCCAGCCGGATGACCAACATCACTTCGCCTGCCGGTGCGTTTGCTTATGCGTATGATGCAACCCGGCAATTGCAGGTGAAGAAACTCACGCTACCCAACACGGCTTACATCAGCAACACGTTCGACAGCGTCGCTCGACTCACCGGCACGTATTTGAAAAACAGCGGCAACACTAACCTCAACTCGCATCAATACAGTTACAACGCCGGCAACCAACGCACAGAGCAGGTGTTTACGGCCACCAATTATGTCGATTACACGTACGATAACATTGGTCAACTAAAAACGGCCAAAGGAGAAGAATCCGGCGGAGTCACGAATCGGCTGCAGGAGCAGTTGGGTTATGTTTATGATGCCGCTGGTAACTTGAACTGGCGCACCAACAACGCGCTCGTCCAGGCGTTCAACGTGAATAATCTGAACGAACTGACGACCACGACCAACAGCGGCACGCTCACGGTGGCGGGCACGACCACCAGTGCGGCGACCAATGTGACGGTGAACAGTTCCAACGCAGTATTGTATCTGGACAACACGTTTGCAAAAGATGGCTTTACGGTCACGAATGGGAGCAACACTTATAAGGCGATCGGCAAAGACAGTTACGGACGCAGTGACACGAACAGCATCACGATCAATTTGCCAGCCACGAACACTTATGCTTACGACCTCAACGGCAATCTGACCAGCGATGGAACCCGAGGTTTTGACTACGATGATGAGAACCAGTTGATTTGCGTCACGGTCACGAACAAGTGGAAATCTGAGTTCACGTATGACGGCAAGATGCGCCGGCGGATTCGGAAGGAATTCACGTGGACCAGCACTTGGGTGCAGACCAATGAAGTGCGGTATGTGTACGACGGCAATCTGGTGATTCAGGAACGGGATGCGAACAATCTCCGGACCGTGAGTTACACACGCGGCAAAGATATCACCGGCACACTGCAAGGCGCTGGCGGAATAGGTGGATTGCTGGCTCGCACCGACTACGGCTCACAGCTTAGTGCCTTCTACCATGCTGATGGTAATGGCAACATCACCGCGTTGATAAACGCGCAACAATTCATCGTCGCTAAATATCTTTACGATCCGTTTGGGAATATTCTCTCGATATCTGGCCTACTGGCAGATGTAAATTTGTATCGGTTTTCGAGCAAGGAGTATCACGCGAACTCCGGGCTGATTTACTATCTCTACCGCTATTATGACCCGAATTTGCAACGCTGGCCAAACGGAGATCCGATGGGAGAAATAGGTTTTGAGGCAATTCGCGCCAGAATTGAAAAAACTGGTGAGGAAACGTCGAATCTTTACGCGTTCTGTAAAAATGAGCCGACGGACAGAATTGATGCGCACGGTCTTTTAGATACCATTACAGGTACAATTCTCATGTGTTCGAGATGCCCAGGAAAGAGCTTTAAGTTGTGTGTCTGCACCCTCCTTACAGATGATGAAGACGAGGAGCAGAAGTGTGAAAGAGACCTAGGCCCATGCATTCAAAGGAAGTGGAATAAACGAGCTATGTGCGAATGTGCATGTGGAGTCTTCTTTAAGGGAAAACCAAAAGAACTGAAGGCCTGTATTGTGGGTTGCGCGGCTCTCACGGGGAAATAAACCGACAATAGCTGATTTTTATGAAAACGATTGTGTTATTCTTTTATCTCTGGGTACAAGGCGTTTGTTTAGCTGAAGACGTGATGTATTTTAACATTTCCAGAATTGGAAAGTCTATCCAAGATACCAATGTCATGCTAATCTCACATTTCACAAATGCAATTTCGCCCATCAAAATAACCTTGGAGTTAAATGGAACAGTTGTGAGTGGGGCGGTTCTCGAGTACCCAAAAACAGTAACAAAGGATATGTTACGTGAATCGATCAATTCCGAATTCGCCCGGTATGAAAGGGAGATTGGCAGCAATGCCGCTTACGTTTGGCGTGAGGATAAGAAAAAATTTGCAATGCTCGTTGGAACTGGTGGCGACAGTGGTATTAATATGGTCGTCAGGAGCACTGATAAAAATGTGCTCGGAGACAGAGTCCTGCAATTTAAATAGCCTTAAGCGTCGCTGGGTGGGCGTCAACACCCATCCCAACACGTCCGTCTTTGGCACCGGTTCAACCGCCTTTGTGGTATTCGTCTTAGCATTACGCTACGACGCTTATGCTCCGCTTCACCAGTGGTGCTCGGCGTTACGCATACTTTTCTCTGCAAAATAAACATTTTAAGCCATTCGCTTTGCCTTCTACAGCCGGAGCATCAGAACCAATGCCACCGCATCAAAGATGTCCATCCGAGAATCTTCACTCATCCATGCTCGGCGTTTAGGCGGCAAACGGGAGCCCAGTTCTTCCGGAAACCGTTTGGCGACGATTTCTGCAAGCGCCTGTTTTGTTCCCTGAGCATCGGCAAAAAAGACTTGCCTCACCTGCTCACGTGAAAACAATGCCACACTGACCTTGCGTCTTGTGGCCAAGGCAATGAGTCGCTTGCCGAGCTTCCGAATTCTTGCGGAGCGACGGAACGGTTTGGTTGAAGTATCTTGAAGAACCATCACGTCAGGCTGGTAACGAACGATCAGTTCTTCCACCTTCGCGAGTGATTGGTTGTTCTTGTCTCCCTCGGCCGACTTGACGCCCCAATCAACGAGCGTATCGAGTCCTTCAAGAATAGCAAAACCGAACCCTCTGGTTGAGGGTGCGATTCCTAAAATGCGAGGATATTTGGGAAGGAGTTTCTTCATGACAGTTAGTTGGTCAAAAGGCCGGCAAGTGCTTGCCGTTTCCGGGCAGTCTGCTGATTGGGTTTAGCGTGATCCCTTGTTGAGATGAGTATTTTGGCGCGTTCCGCAACTTGCTGTTCAACTTTTTGATAGAGACCAGGAAAAAGTTCACTCACCGATCTTTTGTAAATCACTTCATAGGCTAGAGCCGTTTCCAAGCTCGGTTCACGAACGAACCGTTCATTTCGGCAGACCTGAGCTCCGCTGTTCGTTCCCAAGAGAAAAGCCACTTCATCCTGGGACAAAGCCAGGCGTTTTCTATTGGCTAGCAGATAATTTGGAAGTTGAAGCGAAGTCATGTGGATTACAAATACACAATATCGGATTACCGAAATTGCCCAAGGAGGGAGTCTTTGCCAGAAACGGCAAACTAAAACCACCAAGCCGAGTGGCATGGTGGACGATGTATTACAGCACACCACATGAATTAAGTCAAAGTGCGTCATGCCGCATCCGACAAGCCCACCCTCCTTTCTACATGGCTGACGCGCCAGTAAAGTGAATGGCATGAAAACACCACAACAGCTAAGTCGCCAAGCCATTGACGAATTCAAAGCCATTTACCAGGAGGAATTTGGTCAGACCCTTTCAGACGATGAAGTCCAGGAGATCGCCATTCGGTTACTACGATTTTTTGGAATTCTGAAACGGCCTCTTTCAGACGAAAGTCCAGAGCAAGACAGTACTAAATAATGGCTCCATTGACGCATTTTTTCTGGCGCCTTATGATGGAGGCTCCCTGAAAAACGCCCGCCCGTATCTTTTCGTTAAAAACATGCCTGGATATTTCATTTATTGCCGCAAATCATCCGAAGCCGAAGACCGGCAGGTTCTTTCCATTGAATCACAGACCCGGGAGTTGGAGCAGCTTGCTGCCAAGCTCAATTTGTCCGTGACCGAAATATTGATCGAATCGAAATCGGCCAAAGAGCCGGGGCGCCCGGTCTTCAATCAAATGATGCAACGACTCTACCGGGGTGAAGCCAGCGGCATCATTTGCTGGAAACTTGACCGCCTGGCACGCAACCCGGTGGACGGTGGTTCCGTCATTTGGGCCATCAAACAACATGGCATCAAAGTAATGACACCAGCCCAAAGTTATGCCCGGGAGGACGACAACATCATCCTCATGTATATCGAGTTCGGCATGGCTCAAAAATATGTTGATGATTTGAGTAAAAACGTAAAACGAGGACTCAAGACAAAAATCGAAAATGGGTGGTATCCGGGCGTGGCTCCAGCGGGCTACTTGAACAACACTGACCACCAGACGGGCCAAAACAACCTGGTTAAAGACCCGGAGCGCTTCCATTTGATCCGGCGCATGTGGGACTTGATGTTAACCGGTCTATACAGCGGGTCGCAGATTCGTGAACTTGCCAATAACGAGTGGGGCTTTCGCACCCGGCCCACACGAAAAATGGGCGGCAAACCGATGGTGGAAAGCGCCATCTACCAAATCTTCACCAAGCCCTTCTATTACGGTTGGATCGAGTATCCAAAAGGAAGCGACCAGTGGTACAAAGGCAAACATGAGCCGATGATTACGGAAGCAGAGTATGACAAAGTGCAAACGCTTCTCGGCCGCGACGGGAACCCTAGACCCAGCATCCACACCACATTTGCTTTTACGGGACTCATCCGCTGTGGCGAATGCGATGCCCGGGTGACAGCGGAAGAAAAACACCAACTCATGTGCGGCAACTGCCGGTTCAAGTTCGCCTACCGCCGCCGCGAATCGTGTCCGCGCTGCCACGTGGCGATTGAGAATATGACGAACCCAAAGTTCCTCAGCTACACTTACTATCATTGCACCAAAAGAAAAAATCCTTTGTGCTCGCAGAGATGTATAACTGGAGCAGACCTTGAACGGCAAATTGAAGATTATTTATCTCGCATCCAAGTCTCCGAGCGGTTCAAGGATTGGGCGATCAAATATCTGCACGAACTGCACGAGAAGGAAACCAAGTCTCGCACTGACGACATTCAAGCGCAGCGCAAGGCGCATGACGCATGTCTGCGGCAGGTCGATAACCTGGTGAAGCTCAAAACTTTGCCACAGAACGCCGACGGCAGCCTTCTATCTGACGAAGAATATGGCCGGCAGCGTGTGGCGCTCCTGAAGGAGAAGTCCCGGCTGGAGGAATTATTTCAGGACACAGGGCAACGCGTAGAAAAGTGGTTGGAGTCATCTGCGAAAACTTTCGAGTTCGCGTGCCTGGCTCGCACCCGCTTCGCCGAAGGCAATTTCCAGACAAAAAAGGAAATTCTTGCTACTATTGGATCGAACCTAATTCTGAAGGACAAAATCCTGATAATTGAAGCCTCAAAACCGTTTCTGATACTGGAAATGTCCATGCCTCCTTGCGAAGAGGAAAACGGGTCAATCGAACCTGAAAATATCCGCTCAACATATAGACAAGAAGGGGCAAATGCCCCTCTTCCTCCAAGACGGCTGGGAGACTTAGGTGAAGTCAGAACCTACGGGCATAAAGCTGAGCGAGCAGCTGCACTAATATACGCTCACTTCAAAAAGGAGTTTGGGGGCTCAATCAGACAAATTCCAGAGCCAGGTAACAATAGCACACAAGAGATTTCATTGAAGGAGTGAGGATTTGCCGATAGAGACAAGTCTTATGTGATTCTACAAATCTCGAGACAGACTTTTGATCCAAGATAAGCCTGCAAAGAATTCTCCCCACTCAATCCAGCCCCATTAGAAAGAGAGGCGATCGTTTGACCAACCAGTACCTCCCACGGTTTCTTGCTTATAAAACCAGCGAGAACCATTCTGATTTCTTTCAGATCAGCATTTTTGCGATTTAATCCACCATCAAAAAATGTTTTTACCGCTCCATGATACGGATGGTTGATACTCTCCTGCACAAATTGGGTGACAAAGTTCCGCAGTTTGGACCAATCCGTATCTGCAAATCCCAGCACGTCATCGCTCAACATTAAGTTTTCTGAGGTGCGGCAGCTTAAACACATGCGAACAATATTTCCGATATTCTCAATTTCTTCAGAATTGTCGTCTCGATCTCGTAAAGAATATCCCCGCGCGTTGTCGTAAACGGCACTTATAATATCATTGGCATCTTTTTCAAATTCGTTGAGACGATCCACGCTGTCTGCCACGCAGGGATAAACATTGATTTTGCCGAGAGATGTGCGCACCGCTTGTTGCCATATCCTTTCATCATCTTCTCCTTCGACCAAAAGAATGGGCGCTTCATTAAAAACATTTGAAAGTGGGTGAGCTCCAAACACAGGCAAAACTCGTTTATGCACTTCTGTTACACGAACAAATTTAAGATTTACATCTCCGTTCATCATAAAAGCGACTCGCACCGGTCCTTCATGTGCCAAGGCGCTCATAAAAGAGGTGCTGTGCGTAGCAATAATCGTGCTTATGTAACTTTGATTCACTTCAGAAGAAAGGAAGACGGCGAGACGGTGCTGAAGATCGGGATGTAAATGCACGTCAGGCTCATCTATAAGAAGAAAATTATACTTTTCCGTATCGCATTCTTTAACAAAAGATAAAAATTCAATTGCAAGCGAAACCAACTGAGATTCGCCACTACTTATTTCCTGTGCTTGCGCTAATTTTCCGTCCTTTTTCTCTAAAATTTTGAACCCAGAGTCTGACCTTTCGATTTTAACGCGATCAAGTAAGGTGTTGATCTTATCAATAACAGTTTGAAAGTTTTTTGGTTTATATCCGGGAAGAATATGATCGCGCTCTATTTCTCGAAGTACCAGTAATTCAAGCCTTCGGTATAGGGCAACACTCTGTTGCTTGAAGTTTACCGACTGGTTATGTCGCCGATTATCGTCCATCCAAGTCGCTTGATTGACAATCGCCTGTTCAATACCGGGCTCATATACAAGAAATCCTGCCCTTTCTGGGCTGATGTAACGCACCTTCCCAATCCCTGGCAGGCTGCGCAAAGCAGGTTCTATCTTTTTTAACAGATAACTTTTTCCACAACCATTTTTCCCCAAGACAACATTCTTTCGGTCAATGAATTTGAGTGAAAAACCATCTAAGTTTTCGTAATCCATGCTACGGATTATAGCAAAACTGGCCGCAATAGCACACTGCCATGTTCCGAAAATCTGACTGACATAACTATGCCATCTTTCGCTCTTTCACCGCCAGCAGGCGGTCACAATCTTTATCGTCTCCATGCTCGCGGTGATGACGCTCACGGGCTAATCTGCGCCTTTCGTTGGGCTGAGAAAACATCAACGTATTTCTCAATCCGACAATCTGCTCGCTGTCGCGCGGCCCGAACAAACCACTCCTCACCGCACATCGCCTCCTCACTTAGGGGTTGAAAGAATTGAAGGAGCTTGGTGCGGTCGATGAATGGGGCGGAAGTCCCGCTGAAATCCTTCCAAACTCGATGGTCCTCGGGTGTGAAGCCTAAAGCATCCACAGCATACGGTGGAGATCCGGCGAACTGACAGTAAATGTGTGCCACTTTATTGCTGACGTGACCTGGAATTAATCGGATCGGGTATTTGAATCGTTCGTGTAATGCCAACGCAAATATGTGACACGCTCCCTTGGTGAAAAGATGAACATCGTCGCAAGCAAGCAGTTCCTTGTGAAGCCGAATCCGATCTTGAAGGCAGTGGTTCATTTCTTCACGCCGAGCTTTTCAGGCTCTTTTGCGATAGTCTCCGATGTCACGCCAAAATCTTTCGCGAAAACTCTGGTGGTGTCCTCAAAAACTTTGTGACCAGTCTCAAGCAATTGTCCAATAGCTCGCAGTTCTGTGAGCATGGCATCTCTTCCTTCTTCCGTCGTAAACTTGTCTGCGTAGTGAATGAAAAAGTCATGAATCAGGAAATTTCTTTTCTCAAGAACGTCGTCGAGGAAGGCCGAAAAGTCGGCGGGCACTACGGGGCCTTTCTTCAGATAGCGAATGAAATGCCCTAACGTCTTCTTTTCCCAAACACTTTCGCGGTCGCAAAAATCCTGCTGCGTGCCTATCTCTTTTTTGTGAAGCGAGTCTAGCAATCGCATCGTGACGAGCTCGAACTCCATGCACTGCGCGTGATAAGCAGCCTTTCCGAAATACAGAAAAACGTCCTCGATGTGTTCCTCTGGGGGCCTCTTCATTCTGGCCGAGCACTATTATTGTGCCGTAACTATTAACATAAACTCCTGTGACGGTTCATGGATTGAATGTTGTAGCGGGCGCAGAGTTGGTCGTTTGAGGTGCTGACGAACTCATAGCCTGTGATGATGGTGCTTGGAACGGTGATGCAGGCGGAGAATATTTCAAAATAGAAACTGCAAGAGAGACTGCTGAAACAAGAAGTGCGAACACTGGCAAACCACAGCCCTA
>PLJQ01000521.1:312-4610 GCA_003140275.1 Limisphaerales bacterium | reverse complement strand
TCTTTCTCTATTACGATGTGTAAGAGCAAGGGATATTAGACGGGTAAATACACTGACGGCGCGGATTGTTTGATCCGCGCCGTTTTTCTTTCCGGCCCTCGGGGTCCAATCAAAGACACTGGAACAGGAGAAGACTTATCTCAGGTAACACGGGCGGCGTTGTCCGCGAGCGTGGTGTTGCAGGGGACCTTGAATTACCGAGTGGAGAGTAGACCAAGCGGCGTTGTTGGCGTTGGTTAATTGGGCGACTTTGAACTTTGAACTTCATTGGCGCACCCGTATAACCACCGCGTGTCCGAGCCGTTTAGCCAGCCGATTGATGCCGCGACGCGCTACTGCGCGGTGTTCGGTCATCCCGTCAAACATTCCGCTTCGCCGGCGATGCAAAATGCCGGAATCGCCGGGCTCGGATTGAACTGGCGTTACCTTGCTTTGGAAGTTCACCCGGACGAACTGCGCCGGGCCATCGACGGTGCAAAGGCGATGAAGTTTATTGGCCTTAATCTCACCGTGCCGCACAAGTTGCTGGCCGTGGACATGGTGGATGTGCTCGATGAATCCGCCCAGGTTTGGGGCGCGGTCAACACAGTCCGGTTCGAAGGTCGCGATGATCGCGGCGAATGGCGGCCCTTGGACCAGTTTGAAATCGTGCCGGGCGAAACCCGTTCGCAAGGATTCAACACGGATGCCGACGCGATCACGCATTCGCTGCGCGAGGATTTGGAACTGGAAACACGCGGCGCAAAAGTGTTGTTGCTCGGCGCAGGTGGGGCAGGGCGGGTCGCCGCGCTAAAGCTGGCCGCGGACGGCGTGGCCGAACTCTGGCTCGTCAACCGCACGAAGGAGAAGGCGGAAGCCGTCGCCGCCGAAATTCGCCAACGCCATTCCGGAACGAGCGTGAACGTCGGTTATCCGAAAGCAGACATTGATCTGGTGCTGAACGCAACGTCGCTCGGTTTGAAAAACGACGACGCATCCCCGTTGGACGAAAAAGAATTCTCCCTCCGTGGGGCTCGCGTGGTTTATGACATGATTTATCGTTCCGACGAAACACCGCTGCTGAAATCGGCCACGGCGGCGGGTTGCCGCACCGCCAATGGGCTGGGAATGTTGCTGTATCAGGGCGCCACGGCGTTGGAATTGTGGAGCGACCGGCCTGCTCCAATCGAAATTATGCGCCGGGCACTGGAGAAAAATGTTTATGGGCATTGATGCCATCTTTGATTCCCGGAACTGGGCGGCGGTGCCGTTCCAATTCTGGTCGCTGGTGTTTTTTGTCTTCGGCTGCATCGTGGGGAGTTTTCTGAACGTTTGCATTTACCGGATGCCGCTGGGGAAAAGTGTCGTCACCCCGCCGTCGCATTGCCCGCAGTGCAATTATTCAATTCCATGGTTTCTGAACATTCCGTTGTTCACCTGGCTGTCCCTTCGCGGTCGATGCAAAAACTGTGACGCGGCAATTTCAGTGCGGTATTTCCTGGTGGAATTGTTGACGGGGGTTGTGTTTTTAAGTTGCTGGCTGGGGTTTGGTGAACGATCCGCGTTGTTGGCTCTGGTTTATTGTCTATTCCTCGCCGGGTTGATCGTCGCCACGTTTATTGATTTCGAGCACTTCATCATTCCCGACGAGATCACCATTGGCGGGATTGTGGTGGGGGTTATCTGCTCGTTTGCTGTCCCGGCCTTGCACGGAATGCGGTCGCTGGCGTCCTCGATGAAGGAAAGCTTTTGGGGTGCCGCCCTTGGGGGGGGATTGATCTACTTCGTTTTGCGCGGAGGAAAACTTTTGTTTGGCCGGCAGAAGTTGGGATTGGCATCCGAGAGTAAAATCACCTTTACCGAGACGTCGCTGGTGCTGCCGGACAAGGAAATACTGTATGAAGATTTGTTCTACCGCAAATCGGACGTTATTGCTTTGAATGCGCGGACGGCGGAATTGGTCGATCGGTGTTACAAGGATGTTGTCGTCCGGTTGTCGCCGGCCACGTTGCGCATCGGTGAGGAAACATTCAATCCGGAAGAGGTTCCGCATTTGGAAGTGATGGCCGGTGAGATCGTGTTGCCGCGAGAGGCGATGGGTTTGGGCGACGTGAAATTTATGGCCGCCATCGGCGCTTTCCTTGGCTGGCAGGCGGTCATATTTTCTTTAATGGTCAGTTCATTGATCGGGTCGGTGGTGGGAGTGACGCTGATTGCGCTGAAGCAACGTGTTTTGGGCAGTCGGCTGCCGTATGGGCCCTATATCGCGCTGGCGGCGGCGATGTGGATTTTCCTGCCGGGCCACTTGCAGGAGGCGTGGGTCTGGAACCTCCGCGCGGCTGGTTATCTGCTGTTCAGGATTCCGATGCCGGAATTTCGGCCGACCGGCATGTGAAAAATATCCCTCGGCCGTGAAGCTGGAAAGACGCTGAGAACTGCCCAGCCGGCTGATCTGGAATTCTTGAAATGCAGGAACCAAGCGCGCAATCAGACTTCGCCACACTGTGCTTTTTGCCGCAATGCATGATCGACGAGCACAAGCGCGGTCATGGCCTCGACCATCGGCACGGCGCGCGGAAGCACGCACGGATCGTGCCGGCCGCGCGGTTTGATTTTCGTGTTCTGAAATTTTTCGTCCACGGTTTCCTGTTCGTGCATGACGGTTGCGACGGGTTTGAAGGCCACGCGAAAAAAAACCGGTTGTCCGTTGGAAATGCCGCCTTGAATTCCCCCCGAGCGATTGCTGGTCGTAAATACTTTGCCGGCGTTGGCGTGAAACGGGTCGTTGTGTTCGCGTCCCGTCATCAGAATCCCGCCGAAGCCGGAGCCGATGTCGAAGCCCTTGGAGGCGGGCAGACTCAACATGGCCTTGCCGAGGTCCGCTTCGAGCCGGTCGAAGACCGGTTCGCCCCAGCCGGGCGGTACCCCGCGAGCGACGCCTTCGACGATGCCGCCAACGCTGTCGCCGGTTTTGCGCATCTTTTCAATCAGCCGGATCATCTTCTTTGCGGTGGGCTGATCGGGACAACGAACGATGCTGGCTTCGATTTGGTGCGCCTTCACGGTTTCGGGATTTACGTCGGCGACGATGCGTTGGACTTGTTTGACGTAGGCCAGGATTTCGACGCCGTAACTTTGGCGCAGAATTTTTTTTGCAATCGCACCGGCGGCGACGCGCCCGATGGTTTCGCGGGCGCTGGTGCGGCCGCCACCCGGCCAGGCGCGGATGCCAAATTTGGCGAAATAGGTGTAGTCCGCGTGCGACGGGCGGAACTTGGTGGCCATTTCCGTATAAGCTTCGGGCCGCGCGTCTTCGTTTTTCACCCACATCGAGATCGGGGTGCCGAGGGTTTTGCCTTCGAACGTGCCAGAAAGAATCTGGACGGTATCGGACTCTTTGCGCGGCGAAACGATTTTCGACTGGCCGGGCCGGCGACGATTCAAGTCCGGTTGGATGTCGGCTTCCGTGAGTTCAAGGCGCGGCGGACAACCATCCACGACGACGCCCACGCCGCCACCGTGGGACTCGCCCCAGGTCGTGATGCGGAACAGATGACCAAACGTGTTCGCCATGCGGAGAGAGTGAGCCAAAAAGGGGGTGTGGTCAAACCTCTCGTGTGGAATCTATTTTGCGCCGGGTTAAGAAAAGTGCGTGAATTGCCTCGAAGAGGAGCGCATGGCCGGTTAAACTCTGGCGTTCAAATAAAGAGCAAAATTATGGGAAATCTGAAAGGAAAAACATTGTTTATCACCGGCGCCAGCCGGGGAATCGGCAAGGCCATTGGTTTGCGTGCCGCGCGCGCCGGCGCCAATATTGTGGTTGCGGCAAAGACAGTTGAACCCCATCCCCAATTGCCTGGGACGATTCATAGCGCGGCTGAAGAAATGGAAGCGGCCGGGGGGAGGGCTTTGGCTTGCGCAGTGGATATTCGTTTCGAGGACCAGATCCACCGGGCGGTTGACCGGGCGGTCGAAAAGTTTGGCGGGATTGATATTTTGGTGAACAATGCCAGCGCGATCAACATTTCGGGCACGCTCGACACGCCGATGAAACGCTACGATCTGATGCACGGCATTAACACGCGAGGCACTTTTTTGACGTCGAAACTTTGCCTGCCGCATTTGTTGAAGGCGGCCAACCCCCACATCCTGAACATCTCGCCGCCGCTGAACATGCAGCCGCACTGGTTCGCCGACCACGTGGCCTACACGATGGCCAAGTTCGGGATGAGCATGTGCGTGCTGGGCATGGCCGAGGAGTACCGGGCCGACGGCATCGCCTTCAACGCGCTCTGGCCGCGCACCGGCATCGCCACCGC
>PLJQ01000521.1:0-236 GCA_003140275.1 Limisphaerales bacterium | reverse complement strand
CGATTTCGCCAAGTACCGGGTCGATCCGGCGACGCCGCTGATGGCCGACTTCTTCGTGCCCGCCGAGTCAACTCCGCCGCCGGGCGTCAAGATCGGCGCCTGACCGAGAGGCGCGGTGGCGAAGGCTGAGGTCATTCTCTTCGACCTGGGCGGGGTGCTCCTGCCCTTCGACCGGGAGCGGCGCGTTGGCGTCATGTCGCGGGAACTCGGTATTGAGCCCGAGGCGGCGCGCCGGT
>PLJQ01000310.1 GCA_003140275.1 Limisphaerales bacterium | reverse complement strand
GGCGACGGCGGCGGAGATGGAGGCGGGGGCGGGAGCGGCGACGGCGGGGACAGTGCCGGCGGTGGCGGCGACGACGGCAGCGGTGACAATTAAACGCGTATGAAAATCAAAAACATTTTTTGGATTTTTCTCGCGCTTGCTTTTGTCCGGCCGGCCCAGGCGCAACTGATCCAATATTCCTCCGATGCCAGCGGCAACCTGGTGCTGCGGACCAACGGCGGCGGCGCGGCGCCCCAGATTATCGGGCAGCCGCAATTCCAAATTGCCGCCCCGGGAGAAATGGCCTCGTTTTCCGTCCTGCTGTCTGACAGCGCGGGGTGCGCGTGGCAATGGACTTTCTTTGGGACGAACCTCGCCGCTCAAACCAACGACTCGCTGCTGATCGCGAACGTCGCCACCAACCGGCAGGGGCCTTACGCGGTGATGATCACCAACAGCTTCGGGAGCGTCACCAGCGCTGTGGCTCAACTTTACCTCGACAGCAATGGGAATGGCCTGCCGGATTCGTGGGAACTGGCTAACTTTGGCAACCTGAGTCAGCTCGCGTCCGGCGACTTCGATGGCGATGGCGTCTCGAATCTCCAGGAGTTCTTCGATGGCACAAGCCCCACCAATAAAACTTCTTTTCGCTCGCGCCTGACGGTGTTCGGCAATGGCGGCGAAGTGAGCGTCGCGCCGGAGCAACTGAGTTACGCGCCGGCCGATACGGTTTCGCTGTTCGCCACTCCCTTCATCACCAACTCTTTTTTCGGCTGGAGCGGCGACGTGACTACCCGCAGCAATCCCGTTTCGCTCCTGATGAGCACGAACAGAATCGTGCGCGCGAATTTCTCCTGCCAGACGGCTGGTTATGGGTTGGCGGGCTGGTGGCGCGGCGAAGGGGACGCCAGCGATTTCATCGGCGGCCACAACGGCGCATTTTTTAATGGGACCAATGCGCTGGCGGCCTCGATCATCTCAACCGGCATGGTGGGGTCAGCCTTCGCTTTTTACGGGACGAATATGATCCAGGTTCCGGACGCGCCTGAGTTGCGGCCGGCGCAGCTCACCTTGGAAGCCTGGGTGTTCCCTTTCGTACAGACCGGAAACTACCAGACCATTATGGCGAAAGGCTCGGCGGTGAATGACGATGATGCCTATTATCTCGGCGTCAATGGCGGCGCCATTTACTTTTGGACAAAAACCACAGGCTTCATGTCGGCCCTAGCCGGCGGATTGGTTCCCCCCGGCCAATGGACTCACGTGGCCGCAACTTTCGATGGCTCAAGCAAACGCCTTTATGTCAACGGCCTTCTCGTCGGGACGCAAACCGGTTTTGGCCCGCTAACTTATGATCCTCCGGTCGTGCCGCTGACCATTGGCTCGGATTGGACCTCCGGCGCCCAAGCCTATCTGTTCAATGGCTTTTTGGACGAAGTCTCGCTTTTTAATCGGCCGCTCAGTCCAGCCGAAATCATGGGACTCTATAACGCCGCTAGCGCGGGAAAGTGCCTCAGCCGACCGGTGTTTACCACCTTGCCCCAGTTCCCCGACGCGACGCAATCCGTCGGTTACACGCAGCAACTCGCAACCGTTCTGGGAACTCAACCGATCAGTTACTCGCTTTCCGCCGGAACTTTGCCGTCCGGTCTCTCCCTCTCTCCTTCCGGTGTCCTGAGTGGCATACCCGCTGTTCCGGGCAGCAACACGTTCGCAATCCTGGCCACCGACGCCGCTGGCCTTTCGACCGAGCTGATTTGCGGACTGCGCGTTTTGCCGGGCGTGTCCCCTGTGCCTGCCATGCCGGCCGGAATCGTCAGTTGGTGGCGCGCCGAAAATAACGCCCTGGATTCAGCCGGAACAAACAACGGCGCCCTCTCGAATGGCGTTTCCTTCGCCGCTGGCGAAATTGGCCAGGCCTTTCGTTTCAATGGAACCAATCAGGAGGTGAAAGTCCTGGCTTCCCCCACCTTGAACGTCGGCCCGGGCGCGGGAATGACCATTGAAACCTGGGTCAAACCTTCCGATTTGATCAACTCCTATCCCATCGCGGAGTGGAATGACGGAAGCACGGTCAGCACCCACCTTTGGATGAGCGCCGGAGGATCGTCTGGCAATCTCTACGCCAACCTGCTGGACACCACTGGCGTTTCCCATGTTTTTATCTCTCCCGGCGGCATTCTTAGCACCAGCGCCTGGCAGCACATCGCTCTGACTTACGACCGCACTTCCGGCCTGGCTCAATTGTTTTTGAACGGAGGAGTGGTCGCCTCGGTTAGCGCTGGGATATTTGTTCCCCGGACCACCCCGGATTTGCATTTGGGTTTCCGGCCTGGGTACGGTTCCTACTCCGGCCTTTTGGACGAGATAACGCTCTATAACCGCGCGCTGGGCACGAACGAGATCCTCTCGTTATTCATTGCCGGGTCGCTCGGCAAGATCACGAACGGGCCTTATCTCAATACCCCCTCCCCGCTTGCTGACGGTATTGTTGGGCAGTCCTACGCCCAATCAATTACGTCGGTTCGCGGCGCGGCCCCGGTGACTTACAACGTCACTGGTGGCGCTTTGCCTCCTGGCCTCATTTTGAATTCGGACGGCGTTTTTACCGGGGCACCGACCACCGCCGGCGTTTTCGCCTTTGCCATCAGCGCCATCGATGCGTCCAGCCTAAGCAACAGCCACGCTTATGTGCTCCAGGTTTTTGCGCCTGTTTCTTCGCCCGCTGGAATGGTGAGTTGGTGGCGGGCCGAGAGTAACGCGCTCGATTTCGTCGGCACAAACAATGGCGCGCTCCGAAATGGCGCGAGCTTCATCCAGGGCAAAGTGGGGCAGTCCTTTTTATTGGATGGCCTTTCGCAGTCCATTGACATCTCGGACTCACCGTCGCTTCGCCCCGCTTCGATCACCCTGGAATCCTGGGTGTTGTTCAACTCCGTCTCCGGCATTCGCCACATTTTTGCCAAACCTTTGGGAACGGGCACTTTGGATTCCTATGGAATTTATTTCAATGGGGGAACTTTGGTCGGTTTCATTTCAGACACCAACGGCTTCGGTAACGCCCTCGTTGCCAATTTTAACCCCGCCCTCGGAACCTGGCATCACGTCGCCTACACCTTCAACGACTCCGTCAAGCAGGAGGCTCTCTACATCGACGGCGTCCAAGTCGCTTCCGGCTTTGACGAAAAATCCATTGGCTACGATTCCCAGCCGGTGCTGCTGGGTCGCGACACGGAAAACGGCAGCCCCAATTTCTTTTTCGCTGGCCGCATCGACGAAACCGCAATCTACAATCGATCCTTATCCTCGAACGAGATTGCCTCGATCTATAACGCTGGCCCCGGAGGAAAAACTTCGCTTGGTCCGATCTTCACGACCCCTCCCGTATTGCCCATTGCCGTCGTTAGCCAGGGATACACTCAATCCCTCACCGCCACTCGCGGAACTATTCCACTGACTTTTTCCCTCGCCTCGGGAACTTTGCCCTCCGGGCTGAATTTGAATTCAGCCGGAGTGCTAAGCGGCATCCCCGCAAGCGCGGGAACCTTCTCCGTCGCGTTAAAAGTCTCCGATGCGGCCAGTCTCTCCGCGACCCAGGCATTCAATCTGCAGGTTCTGCCCCAGGTGGCTCCGCCCGCTGGCATCGCCGGCTGGTGGCGCGCGGAAACCAACACCTTGGATTCCATCGGGACCAATGACGGCTTCCTGGTTAACAACGCCACTTACGCGCCCGGAAAAGCCGGCCAGGCCTTCGCGCTGAATGGCATTAGCGATGCCGTTGAAATCGAGGACGCGCCCGCGTTGCGCCCCGCGTCAGTCACCTTGTCCGCCTGGGTCATGTTCTTCTCCGCGAGCGCCGGCCAGGCCATCATGGCCAAAACCCTTGGTGGCGGCACAAGCGACTCCTATATCCTTTGGCTTCAGAATGGCAGCTTGAACGGCGCGGTTTCGGATATTTCCGGGGCCGGGACTGCTCTCAGCGTGCCTTTTTCCCCCGCTCTAGGACAGTGGTATCATCTCGCGTTTTCCTTCGATGAGACCACCAAGCAACAAATTCTTTATATCAATGGTGTCGCAGTCGCATACGACGTTTCGAATGTCAGCATCGGCTACGATTCACATTCCCTGTTTCTGGGCGCCGATAATGACAACGGCGGCATGGTTCTTTATCTGCAAGGGAGAATCGATGAGGCCACGATCTATAATCGCGCCTTAAGTGGGTCGGAGATCACTTCGATTTACAGCGCCGATGCCGCGAGCTTGACCCCGGTCGGACCCTACATCACGACGCCCCCGGTCTTGCCTGACGCCGCTTTTGGCCTCGGTTACACCCAGACTATCTCCTCGCTTCGAGGAGCACTTCCCGTGTCGTATGCGCTCATCGGCGGCGCTTTGCCCGCTGGGCTTTCGCTCGCCTCGTCCGGTTTGCTGAGCGGCGTGCCGACCAACAGCGGCGGTTTCTCCTTTACCCTGCGCGCGACGGATGCGGCCGGTTCGTTCGGAGACCAAAACTTCTCGCTTCGGGTTGCTTTGTCCGCGCAGGCCCCGGCGGGACTGATTTCCTGGTGGCGCGCCGAGAATAACGCTCTTGATTCCGCCGGCACCAACCACGGCGTCGCGTTGAACGGTGCGACCTATGCTCCTGGACAAGTTGGCAAGGCCTTTTCCTTCGACGGCGTCAACGATTGCATCCAAATTCCCGACTCCCCCTCCTTGCGGCCTGCCTCGCTGACTCTTGAAACATGGGTCCTGTTCAACGCTAACACGGGCATCAGAGTCATTTTCGCGAAACCGGTCGGAAATGGCACATTCGATTCCTTCGCCATCTGGCTGGAAAATGGCAACCTTCGCGGCGTCATTAGCGACAGCTCCGGTTCTGGTCCTGTCCTCAGCACCGCGTTTACCCCCGTGGTCGGACAATGGTATCATTTGGCTTACACGTTCGACGACGCGACCCGGCAACAGGTCCTTTATCTGAACAACGTCACCGTCGCCGGCGTGCCGGCCAAGGTCTGGATGGTCGCGCCCTGGATGAGCAGCGCGCTCCCTTGGNNGCGATAGCGATAGCGGCACCCGCACTTACTTTGTCTCCGGGCGAGTCGATGAAGCCGCCCTTTACAACCGCGCTTTGACCGCTACCGAAATCGCCTCGGTCTATTACGCGGGAGCCGCCGGGAAGCAAATTGCTCCCAACCTCGCTGTAAATACAACCGCCACCAATACTGTGCTGGTTTCGTGGCCCTCCACCGCCGTCGGCTATTCCCTGCAGGAAGCGACCAACATCAACGCCCCCAATTGGATCACCGCCACCAATTTCATTACGGACAACGTAACCAACAAATTCATTCAGGTAAACCCCTCCCAAGGCCCCCGCTTCTACCGCCTCTCTCGGCCGTGACCGTTCCCTGAGATTACAACAAATTCGATCCCGAGGGAACGGTCACGAACGTGTTTGGTAGCAGGGTTTACCCCGTCGGTTATGGATTCGATGCTCAGGAAAGAATGAAGACGATGAAAACCTGGCAGGATTTTTCCAGTAGCAGCGGCAGCGCGGAATGCGCGTCTTGGAATCGAGGTTGTAGCCGAGACGACCCGGGGACGGGAACTGGCCAATGTCCATTTAGAGCCTATCATGCACTTTTGGCAAAGAGCGATTGAAGCATGAGCAGCGCGAAAGCGAGCCAGTGGTAACCGGACAAGGTAGTAGCGAGGCGTTCGTAATCGCGCGCCAGCCTGCGGAAACGCGCGGCCCACGCAAAGGAACGCTCCACGACCCAGCGTCTGGGTAACAACACAAAGCCTCGTTTGGCTTCGGTGTGTTTGACCACTTCCAGTTTCATTCCGTGTTGTCTCGCCTCGGCCGTCGGCTGCTCACCCGTGTAGCCTTGATCGACATACGCCAGTTGTACGTGTTACGAACTTATTTCCGATCGTAATTTTCCCCGAATTGGGGTCGTAAGACTTTTGCGCTTTTGACCGGACTGCCATCGTAAATGTTAGCCGAATAAGCACGCTCTGATCGTAAGGTTATGACGTGCCTGGCCGTTTTGAGATTCCGTAAGGAGTTCAGGATTTTCACCACACTGACGTCGTAAGCGAGGGGGGCTACCCGCCTTTCCACACTGGCATCGTAAGGCCAGGTTTTTGACGTTGCTCCGGATTTTTGGCCGCACTGGCGTCGTACGGCTACGACGCCAGCGGCCAAGCCGCGTTCCTGCAAACTGGGCGGCAGCGGGGGGGGGGCCACGAGGAAAGATTGAAAAGGGTGGAATTTGATTGTGATAAGGGTGGAGTGAGGGCGAAAAGCGGCGATTTCAAACGGGCCATTTTTTGAGGGGACATTGCTCGGTGATTAGCTTCCATTTGGAGAGGAGTTTTCCAGCCAAAAACAACCGCAATCTGGGTGGGCGCAACGCTGGTCGGAAACGCGGTAAAATTGACAGCCGTTTTGACACACTTGCTGACGCGCGGCGGCCGCCTGATCCGACACCGAAATTGCCTGCCAGGCGAGCGCCCTGCCNNGGCGTTGCGGGCAAGCCGCAGCGGGCCGGGCAGTGCGGGGATTCCGCCTGAAGGCGGGACACCGAACGATGGGGGATCACCCGAGGTCATAATACGCGGAGGAAGGTGTAGTCGCTGGCGATCTTGCCGCCTTCGGCACCTATGACGATGCAACGGTAATAGGTGCCGGCGTTCGGGGGCTGGCTCAAGCCGGTGGTGTCGCTGATGTGAAGGGTGTTGGTGGTGACTCCGCTATACACGCCACCATCGCTCAAATTGACAAAGGTGGTGCCGTCCACGCCGGTTTGCCATTGGTAGGTGTAAAAAAGGTGTCAGTTCCTGGTTTGTAACACTTGACGGCGGTCGCGGCGAAGGCAAACCTGCCCGCATGGGCCGCAAACTGCGGGTTCAATATCCCGGGGCGATTTACCACGTCATGAATCGCGGGGACCGGCGCGA
>PLJQ01000429.1:14364-14492 GCA_003140275.1 Limisphaerales bacterium | reverse complement strand
CTCGCCAAGATGAACCTCGCCGTCCACGGACTGGAGGGCGACATCCGCGAGGCGAACACGTTCTACGAGGATGTCCACGAACTGTTCGCCCGATGCGATTTCCTAATGGCCAATCCGCCGTTCAACGT
>PLJQ01000429.1:0-14234 GCA_003140275.1 Limisphaerales bacterium | reverse complement strand
GACGTGATGATTTCCATCCGCTCCAATTTCTTTTACACCCGCACGGTGCCGTGCGAGTTGTGGCACTTCGACAAGGGTAAGCCTGCGGAGCGCCGCGACCAGGTGCTGATGATTGACGCGCGGAACATTTATCGAAAGGTCACGCGCAAGATTTACGACTTTACGCCGGAACAACTGGCCAACCTCACCGCTATCGTCTGGCTCTATCGTGGTCAATCCGACCGCTTCATCGCGCTCGTCCAGCAACATCTTGAAAGCACGCTGAGAGAAGCCGCCGCCATCGCAGGCAAAGCCGCTGCGTTCCACCAGAGTTACGATGCGCTTGTGGAGGCTGCCGCGCCGTTCATGAAAACGCTGCCCAAAGCCTCGCAGTTGCGCGAACTTGTGAAGGAGCGCGACGACGCGGCCAAATCCTGCTTTGCGGCGTTGGACAAATGGACGGCGCGCATCGCCAAGGACTGGAAGAAACCATGCGACCCGAAACTGGCCGCGCAGAAAAAGTTACTCGGCGAACTGGACGACCTCGCCACGGCCTGCCGTGATCTGGTGAAAGACGTTGACCTCGTTTTCAAGCTCGCGGCGCGCGTGGTGGACGCGGCGGAGAAGGACGGCAGCGCGAAGGCGAACGAAGCTTGGGATAGCCGCTCAATTGGCAGGCTGGAAAAGGAAATGGAGGCGCGGCGCAAGGAAGCGGTGGAACAACTCAAGGCCGCCGCTTATTTCGAGCGGCAGGCGCACTGGCTGCTCTCGCGTTTTCCCGACGCGAAACTCGTGGCCGTGCCCGGACTGGTGAAGCTGGTGGACCGGAAGGAAATTGAAGCCGCCGACTGGAGTCTCACGCCGGGCCGCTACGTGGGCGTCGCGCCGCCGGAAGTGGATGAGGATTTCGATTTCGAGCAAACCTTGGGCGACATACATGTGGAACTCGCCGACTTGAACAAGGAAGCCGGCGCGCTGGCGAACACCATTCAGAAAAACTTTGAGGAGTTGGGTGTATGACGGACTGCACGTGGGGCGACATTTGCACTTTGGATTATGGGAAAGCTCTGCGCGGCTGTGCTGAAGAACCTTCAGATGAACACCGCTTCCGCGTGTTTGGCACGAACGGCCCGATAGGTTGGAGTTCACAATCACTTTCCGATGGTCCGGGGGTGATCGTTGGTCGCAAGGGCGCATATCGTGGCATTCACTATTCGCCAGAGCCGTTCTTCGTCATTGATACTGCCTACTACGTTCGCCCAAAAAGTGACAAACTCGACCTGAGATGGGCTTACTACAAGCTGCTGACGTTTGACATGGATCGCATAGATGTGGGCGCGGCTATTCCGACGACAAGCCGTAGTGCTTTCTATTTTGTTCCGGTGAGCATTCCCCCGCGCAAGACGCAGGTGGCTGTTGCAGCCACGCTCTCCGCCTACGACGAGTTGATGGAGAACAACCGGCGGCGGATGGAGTTGTTGGAGGAGTCGGCGCGGCTGCTTTACCGGGAGTGGTTCGTCCGCCTTCGCTTCCCCGGCCACGAACACGCTCGCATCGCCAACAACCTCCCGGAAGGTTGGGAACGGAAACCGCTTTCGGCATTGTGTGCATCCATTGATTACGGTTACACCGCCAGCGCAGAGCAGGAAGAAGTTGGTCCAAAGTTTCTCCGCATCACAGACATCGTGCCGGACTTCATTGATTGGCCCGCCGTTCCGCATTGTCCGATTGAGTACGACCGATTGGAAAAGTTCCGACTGCGTGAAGGCGACATCGTGATTGCCCGCACCGGTGCGACGGTCGGTTACGCCAAGCGGATGCACAAGCGGCATCCTGACGCGGTGTTTGCGTCATACCTAGTTCGCCTTCGGCTGAAACCCGAAGCGGACAACTTGATGGTCGGAGTATTCGTCGAGTCGGAAGATTTCAAGAGCTACGTGCAGTCACGAGTCGGCGGCGCGGCTCAACCAAACGCCAACGCAAGAGTATTGGCCGGCGCAGAAATTCTTGTTCCGCCGCCACGCATCCAACGCGACTTCCGCGAGTTTGTCGAACCGCTGATTGACCAGCGCGAAGTATTGCAGTGGCAAAATCAAAAACTCCGTGCCGCGCGCGACCTGCTGCTGCCGCGCCTGATGAGCGGGGAAATAATCGTTTGACAGGATTTATGCGAAACGACAAAGCCATTAATGCGCTGCTGCATCCGCTAGACACGGAGAAACAATGACGAACGCAAACAACTTCTGGCTGACTCTCTCTGAAAAGAAGGACGCAATTGCGTCGCTGGAGTCGCTTTTCACCATCCTCGGAATAATAGTCGGCGCGTTGTGGGTTTATTTAGTCTTTGTTCGTCAAAGGCAAAAGTATCCACGGGCGAAGGTGTCACATAGCATTAAGATGTTGCCCGTTTCGGATTCCAAATGTTTTATGCGGCTAACGATTACCATAGAGAACACCGGCGATGTTTTGATAGCTCCTAATCTGCTGAAAGTTGGCGTCCAAACAATTCGGCCCTGGCCGCAATCAATAACCGATTGGGATCCACTTTGCCAAAAGCCACTAAATGAAAAGCAGGGCGAATATGGCTTTGAGTATATCGTTCAAAACAAAATCACATTCGATACCGGTGAGTTAGAAGTCGAGCCGCATGAACATGATGAAACACATGTGGACCTTGTTCTGCCAACATCAGCCCTGACAGTTTCTTGTTACTCCTACGTGCGCAACAATTCCAAAAAGTGCCGCATGTTTCGCCACTCATCAGAAATTGGATGGCATACAACAACGCTCCACGACCTGAAACCCACTGAAGCACCCAATTAAACCAAAGTCACCATGAAGCGCTCCATGACACATTTGACATCAAAGCAGCTCCTCCGGGCGGCTCACCTGAAGAAGAACATTGAAGCGCTGCAAAAGCAATTAGAGCGAATTCTCAAATTGCACACGGTCCGCGCCGCCAAACCGACAGGATACAAGAAAGGCTGGAAAGCAAAGAAATGCAAGAAAGCAGCCAAGATTAGTCATTCAGCGAAAGCGAAATGGAACCCGTTAGCACCACAGCAAAAGCCGCCGAAGTTTTGACGCTACAGGGAACGAGCTTTCCTTCATGTTTACCGACATCAACAGCGAAGACCAGGTCCAAAGGACGTTTGCCGCGCGCGAGCTGTTGCTGTTGTGGCTGATGCCGGGGCAAATGAATCTTGCGGAGAACTGAGCCTACCTATGCAAACGGAACAATTCCCAGACATCGCCAGGGCGATTCGGCAGAGCAATGTTGCCAGCATCGCGGCGTTGATGTTCGACCAAACTAGCTGGAGTATTCGGGCCGGATATTACACGGAGACAGATTATTGGGATTACAAGGTCACGGGTCCGTCACCTGGGGCAGGAATGCCAGAAGAGTGGGCGAACCTTGCGAAGGACGTAGTGGCATTTCACAACAACAAAGGAGGGGTGATTGTCTTTGGGGTCGGCAATGGATTCAAGGTGGTCGGCTATCGCAGCCAACTTGATAGCAAGTTGCTAAATGACCGATTGAGGAAATACATCGGTGACAAAATCTGGTTGGACTACCATCGACTGAACATCAAAGAGGACCAGTCGCACATTGGCATGGTTCTCGTGCCCCCGCGTGGGCCGGTGATCCTGCGGTTCACCAAAGATTCTCCGTGTGACGGCGGTAAATATATCTTCAAGAAAGGCGACAGCGCAATCCGGGAGGGCGACTCATCAAAACTTCTCAAAGACATCCAAGCCGATGTTTTCGAGGCGCGAGCGAGAGCGCCAGAGTTTGGTCAGGTTTACGCAATCGATGAACCGTTCTTCAGAATCTTGAGTCCGGAATATCACGACTTCGTCGAGCGCGCTGAACCGTGTCGGCTCGTGGAGAAGGCGCTTCAAGACCCGCGCACTTCGGTTGTTCAAATCACAGGCGTCGGCGGAGCAGGCAAGACGGCGCTTGCGACATGGGCCGTGCTACGCGCCTACGAAAAGAAGCAGTTTCACTTCGTCGTTTCCACGACCGCCAAAGACAGGGAGTTGACCGCACACGGCATCCAGTCATTGTCGCCAAAGCTTACAAGCTTCGAGAGCCTTCTCAATTCGGTGCTGGACGTGTTAGGTTTCCCTGACCTGAAACCGAATTCCCCGGAGCAAAAGGAAAAGGAAGTCCGCGACCTACTTCAAAACAGCGGTGGATTACTCTTCGTTGATAATCTGGAAACGGTTGACGACCCGCGTATCATCCAACTCCTTGACGACTTACCTGTCGGCGTGCGTGCCCTTGTGACTTCACGCCGTGATACCGTCCGAGTCGCTGTCTTTCCGATCCCTCTTGAGTGGCTGAGGGAGGAAGAAGGCCGCTTATTCATCAAGTCGCTCGGTCATCTGCCGGGCTTGGGATTCTTGCACGACCTACCGGATGCAGAGTGCGAAACGATTCGCAAAGCTTGCGATGGCCTACCGCTGGCTATTCGCTGGGCGGTGGCTCGCGCGAAGAATGGATCAGAGGCAATCAAGGTTGCCGGGGCAATCACAAATTCGGGAAAGGTGGGAGAGGAGCTGCTAGAGTTCTCGTTCCGTCGCGTTTTCGATGCACTCACTAAAGACGAACGATCATTGCTTCAAGTGCTTTCGTTGTTCCAACAGCCTCAGCCCAGCGAGGTTCTCTACGTCGGCTCTGGCATCAGTCAGCTCAAGACGCAGGACACGTTAAGCGCGCTGATAAAAGATGCGCTCGTGCAACGATACTTCGATGAGGAACGGAATGACTATACTTATCTTCTGCTGCCGCTGACGCGGACCTTCGTTTACAACCAGGTAAAAGGGAGCGGCCGCCTCGAATCGGAGATTCGTGACCGCCTCACGCACTATCTCGACGCAAGGGATGTTCACGACCCATCACAACGCGTAGTCGTCAGGGAGTTGCGACAAGGCAAAGGTGAATCGGAGAGCGGGCTAATTGACCTCGCTCGCGCTGCTGAGCGCCGCGGTGATTCGAACACGGCGCGCGAACTTTACGAACAAGCTCTGTCACGCAATCCCAAAAACTACGTGGCTGCACAACTGCTTGCAGAGCTTCACCGTCACAAGCTCAAGAACACGACTGACGCGCTGCGTCTCTATGAGCAGGCCGCGAGTTGCGCGCCCAGCACCGGCACCACGCGGGCGAAAATCTTCAGAGAATGGGGGATGATACTTCGCTTCTCCGGCCAAATGGATGCAACGGACCAAGCAATCGAGAAATTTGAAGAGGCTCATGTTCACGCTCCGCAAGACACCGTCACAATTTTTGCATTGGCCCAGGGACTTGAGCGGAAAGGAATGTATGTGCGCGCAATTCCTCTGCTGGAGAAGATCGTGGACCATCCGTTCGAGGATATTCGCGGCAAGGTCAGACCGCTTTTGTTGTCATGCTATCAACGCCAAGGTGAAATGATGGCGGTGGCCAACTTGAAGGCCAAAATGGGAATTTGAGTAATTGCCGCCATGCCCCACGCCTACTCCGAAGACCAAATTGGCGAGCAGCCCGCCATCGGATTGTTCGCGAGGCTGGAGTTGAATTGAATGCAAATCATCAAGCTTCCAACCGGCACGTTTGAATACGATCCGGCGAAACCGCTCGGCAGACGTGGCGGTTTTGGGCAGGTGTTCGCAGGAAAATCGGCAAGCGGCGGCGAAGTGGCGGTCAAAAAGCTTCATCTATCGGCGGTGGACGCCGTCCACAGAGAACTCCGCATCGCCGACGAATTGAAGGGACGTTCATTTGAGCACGTTGTTCCTTTCATTGACGCAGGCGAGGATGCCGACACAGGCGATTACTTCGTTGTGATGCCTATAGCAGAGGGCAGCCTCCAAAACAGGGTCGAAAAGGGCGGTTCGCTTGCGGCCGCAGATGCCGCAGCCGTCCTGGTTCAGATAGTGAAGGGTTTGATTGAAGTTGGCGAATTGGTGCACCGGGACTTGAAGCCGGACAATGTCCTACTCCACGAGGGAAAGTGGAAGATTGCCGATTTCGGTATTGCTCGATTCGTTCAGGAGGCGACAGCGAGCAACACCCTCAAAGAGTTTTTGAGCCGGGACTACGCAGCACCTGAACAGTGGCGTTCCGAGCGAGCTACTCACGCCACTGACATTTACGCGCTCGGGTGCGTTGGCTTCTGCCTACTCACTGGTAAGCCTCCTTTCCCCAGCAACCCAGAGGAGCAACATTTGAAAGCTCCGGTACCTGCATTCTCTTGTGCAGACTCTCGCTTGCGTGCGTTGATTAACATAATGCTGCGAAAGACTCCCGAGACACGACCGACGCTGTCTCGTGTCGAACAGTTTCTCATTGAAGTTGTGACCAAGCCACAGGCGACCAATCCGTCAGACCCATTCTCTGCGCTCGCACACGCCGGCGCCACGGTCGCCGAGCAGGAGCAGCAGCGGCAGGCCCAGTTGCAGGCGGAGCAACAAAAGCAGGCAACCAGAGATCAATTGGCTCGGAGTGCTTATGAAATCCTTTCCGAAAACGTGGAACGTCTATGGGGGAAGATTCACAATCATGCTCCCGCTGCGCAACGAACCTCGGGCCGCAACAGCTACTCTCTTGAGGTTCTCCTTGGTAGAGGCTGCATGAGTATCAGCCTCGGCTCTCCGGGCTCTGCAATGCAAGTGGGCTTGTTCCGACGGTCCGGTTGGGATGTCGTTGCTGCGTCAACGTTGAAGGTTGTTCAGACTCAACCACCATACCAATGGGGTGCTTCGCTCTGGTATGCGTGTCTCAAAGGCGATGGAGATTATCGGTGGTATGAGGTTGGTTACCGAGGCCAGCAAGGGAACTACGTGCAAGCTGAGCCTTTCGCCGCAGGCAGTATCCCAGAAGCCGATTCCGCAGCTTCGCCCATCATGTCCTCAGTGGCTACTGCATACGGGCCGTGGCCTGCCGACGATGAAAAAGAGGATGAGTTTCATCGCCGGTGCGTTTGGCTGCTTGCGCAAGCGTCCACAGGGAAGCTACGTCATCCGTCAATTCTGCCCTTCGACAAATGGCCTCCGCAGATGTGAACCAAGAATATTCCATCCCCCACGCCTCCACCGAAGATCAGCAAGCGCAGCACATTCTCACCCTGCCTCTCCCGGCGGGAGAGGTGGTAAACGAGCAGCCCACGATTCAGGTTTTCGCGGCAGTGCGGCACAACGCCGTTACAGCCTTATGAGAGGGTTGCTTGTCAGAGTCGGGATTGATTCGACCGACGGGAATTGGAACGCACCCGTGCGTCAAACTTCGGGTGAGTTTGCTTACGTCACCATCACCGAGACGAAGCAACTACGACCTGGCTTTGTCCGGCGCTTTGATGAATTTGTCCCGGCAGTGGCGCGTTTCGGCCAGGAACTCCCCGCTGCGTTGCTTGGGCAGCCCACACATCTTGACCCGGATTTCGACAACCTGACCTATGGCGATCAGGGACAACGCGCCCGCAGCATTTCCAGACTTCACAGCGGCGATGTGCTGGCGTTCTTTGCCGGACTTCGTCCGGTGGAGAATCCGGCCGGGTCGCTGGTCTATGCCTTGATCGGACTTTATGTGATTGAGGCGATTGCGCCCGCTCGTTCAGTGCCGCGCAATCTGTGGCACGAAAACGCCCACACCCGTCGCGAACCTGGCGCAACTGACATCGTCGTGCGCGCCCGTCCCGGTGTTTCGGGCCGCCTGAAGCGGTGCATCCCCATCGGCGAATATCGCGAGCGGGCGTACCGGGTGCGGCGCGAATTGCTGGCGGAATGGGGTGACGTGGACGTGAAGGATGGCTACATCCAGCGGAGCGCGCGGTTGCCGGAGTTTAAGGATGCGTCACGATTTTACCAGTGGATCATCAGGCAGAAGCCGGAACTCGTCGCGGCGAGCAATTCAGAATCATGAGCAAACGGCTGTTTATCGTGTTCCTCCGCAGGCCCGGCAAGAGCGACGGGCGGGCAGACCCATTTTGGGAATTCGGCAGCTTCGGCTGCACGGGCTGTCACTCACATAATCTCCTAAATCCAGCCAAAGAGCATGTCGGGGACGGCGACCGCCTGGCGTTTGTTCAAGGCGGTCATCTTGGCTCACGCCTCCTTCTAATCACCCCGCCGGTCGAACGGGTCGAGCATGGAAACGCTGGAGCCTGCACGCGAGTCGAGCTGCGGTGGAAGCCGGCGCAGAAACCGTTTCGATATGACTATGCGCCATCGTTGTTTGAATCGCCCGCACCAGGACGAACTGGATTGTTCCCGATGTTAGCCAAGAGTCTAGGAGGCACGAATCGTACGACATGGGACGGGAAGTTCGCCAGTCGCTTCCGCAGTCGAGCACGACCGCTGGAACTGGAACTCGCCCGCGAGTTGGAAAGTGTCTTTCAACGGGCGGTGTCCAAAGCGAAATCTTCGGATTTCATCCGCCACTACTCTGAGGCGTTGCCGTGGATTGACGCTTCAGACATCATCCGCAATCGAAGATCGACATACCAAAGCTTGTTGCGCGAACTGGATCGCCACTGGCGAGTGCGTTGTCGCCCAAAGCGGAAAGCCGGGTGTAAATGACGATGTTTCCTGTTTACGCTGCCAACTTCGAGCTTCACCCTAAAGCGGGGGAAGCGTTCGAGCATTTGTCGCCACTACTCGGCGGCCTTAAACGAATTGATTTTGCATTGCGGGTGGATGACCCATCGGTGAATCAAGGGCAGATGGCGTCCGATTTTGACGAGCAACTGGAGAAAACGTTGCTGGCGCGTGGAGCAAAGCCTTTCAGCCTACGGCTGCCAGCCGAGATTCCCCAAAAGTTTGATTTCGCCTTCACGTTCGGCGCCCGGCGAGTCGCAGTCGAGATTGAGAAGACCGATCGCGAGAAAATCATGCGCGACATCTTGAAGTGCCACATGTATCTGCACTCCGGCGCGGACTTCGCCGTCGTCGGGTTGCCAAAAAATTATCCGCACTCACACGGCGTCTGGAATCTGTTCGATTTCGGCATGGAGAGGTTCGACGAATGCAGGACCTATGGCTTTGGAACAGCCGACAAGCTCGACCGGATTCTGCTTTTAGGTTACGAACAATTTGCCGCCGCGACCGACAAGCCACTGAACAAGGCGACCCGGCAGGAAATGCGATCCGAAGCTAACATTCAGTTGAGGCGTGCCTGATATGCCATTCCCTCGCGAAATAGCAGATGAGGTTTTGGTTCGCTGCGCCCGGAGGTGCTGCATCTGCCGGAAGTTTGGCGGCACAAAAATGCAGCTACATCACATCGATCAAGAATCTGATGGCGGTGACGACATACTCGATAATTGCATTCCACTTTGTCTCGATTGCCACGCTGAGGTTGGTTCTTACAATCCACAACACCCAATCGGCAGGAAATTTTCATCCGAAGAACTCAAGCGCCACCGGGATCTTTGGTTCGACTTTGTCGAGCGACATCCGGAGCGACTGAAAAACTCCCCAGAAGCTTTCTTCATTCCCCTTCCCATTGGAAACAGCCAGGTGCAATTGTCCGAAGCCGCACATAAATTACTGATCGAAGCGTGTGGGTCGTCCGATGGTTTTGTGAGCAAAGTCAAATCAAGCGCTTACGGGGAATTAGTGAATATTCACACAAAGAACCAAGAGTTTCTGGGTAAGGAAGACGATAATCGCGCAAGAGAGCTCTCTGGCTCGATGCGTTCAACGAGTTAGTTAATGCTGGATATTTTGAATCCACCTCTCACCCAGGTAATTTCGGGGTGACCAATACAGGATACGTGCGAGGAGAGGCGCTAAAGAAACGGCTTAGTGACTAGGACAAATGGCTTATATTGACATCAACAGCGAAGACCGGCTCGTGCAGGCGATGAGCGCGGGGCGCGACCTGCTGCTGCCGCGCGGGATGAGCGGTGAGATTGCGGTGTGAGCCGCTTCAAAGTTTGCCATGAGCGTGGATTTCAATGAGACTGCCCGCGCGAACTGGCGAGCGAGTTTAATTGAGCGCCGCGCGGCGGCGCGTTGTAACTATTTGATTTTCAGACGGTTCTTATTTGAGTAGAAAACGTCCCAATGAAAGCTTGGATGCTCAAAGCAGTGGAATTATTGAAGGCGAGTCTTGAGCCGCCTCGGCACGAATTGAATGAACTTGATTGGAAGGCGGCACTGTCGCCAGACAAGAAAAGGCTGACGGAACACCTTTCCGCTTTCGCCAATCAGCCAGGCGGCGGCTTCATGGTTTATGGCGTAGATGTCACGGGGTCGCCGCGCAGCGTGGACGCGAAGACGGTCGAAACGACGATCAATCAACTGGCAAACCTCGGACGCCAAGGGCTTGAGCCGCCGGTGGCGCTTGATCACGCGGTGGAAGATTATGAGTCCGTCCGGCTGCTGTTTGTTCATGTGCCGGAGTCCGCGGTGAAGCCGGTTCATCTGCGCGGCAAGAGTTTGGAGCACGCGTTCATCCGCTCGGGCGGCACGACACGGCTGGCGTCGCGACAAGAGATCGGGACGCTGATGCTGCACAGCCGGACGCCGCGTTGGGAGGATTTGCACGCGTCGGTGCTGCTGGCGGACAGTGAGTTTGGCCTCAAGCTGAACGTCGAACCAATTTTCAAGATGCTGGAGCGCCCGGTCGCCACGACGCAGGAGGAGACGCTGGTATGGATGGCGGGCGAGCGATTCATCATGCGCGAGCCTGCGGGTGGTGGCTATGTGACGAATCTCGGTGCGATTGCGGCAGCGCGGAAGCTCACCGATTTCCCGGAGCTCATCCGGAAGGCGGTTCGGGTGGTGGTTTATGATGGGCTGAACAAAGCGAAAACGAAGCAGGAACAGGAGGGCACCAGAGGTTACGCGATCAGCTTTCAAGCGCTGATGCAGTTTGTGATGTCGCTGCTGCCGCAGAGTGAGGTCATCGAACAAGCGTTGAGGAAGAAGCGGACGGTTTATCCCGAAATCGCACTCCGAGAAATCATCGCCAACGCGCTGATCCACCAGGATTTCTCAATCACGGGTGCTGGGCCGCTGATTGAAATCTTCGATGACAGGATAGAAGTCTCCAATCCTGGCGGGTTGCTGCCATCGAAGCGGTTGGATCGGCTCATCGGGACGCAGCCGGAGTCCCGAAACGAACAACTGGCGCGCGCTTTCCGGCGTTACAAGATTTGCGAGGAGCGCGGGTCGGGACTGCTCAAGGCCGGCTTGCAGGTGGAACTTTACGGATTGCCGCCCATCGAATTCACGGCGGGAACAAATCATTTCAAAGTCGCGCTTTATGCTCCGCGAACGTTCGCGCAAATGTCGGCCCGTGAGCGGTTGGAAGCGTGTTACCAGCACGCCGTGCTCAAGCATTACTCCGACAGCGCCATGACGAATAAATCGTTGCGTGAGCGTTTGAAGATGCCGGAGAAACAAAGGTCAATGGTTTCTGTGCTGATTCAGGAGGCCCTGGACAAGAAGCGCATCAAACGCGCTGACCCGGAAAGCAAGTCGAGGAAGTTCGCCGAGTATGTGCCCTTTTGGGCGTGACGATTTTTTCCCGTGATGAGCGCGCATAATTACGCGGTTTACCTATGGACAAAGACAGTCCGAATGAGCGTGTGCTTGTTCATAGCCTTTGCACAACTCGGGGCATGGTGGGGCAAAAAGCCCCCATTTTACAAGGGTTTGGCTATATGCACGAAGCGGGCGAATCAACCGCAGTGCACTGAACAAAGCAGCGGCAGGACATAGACATGGCCTTCACCGACATCAACAGCGAAGACCGGCTCGTCCAAAAGACGTTCGCCGAGCATCTGCAAAAGGTGCTCGGTTGGGAGAGCGTGTATGCGTGGAACGAGGAGACGTTCGGGCCTACCGGGACGCTGGGCCGCGCCGACACGCGCGAGGTGGTGCTCACGCGCGAGTTGCGCGCGGCGTTGGAGCGGTTGAATCCAAAGTTGCCGCCCGCTGCCATCGCCGAGGCGGTGCAGAAGATGACGCGGCATGAATTCACGCGGTCGCTGCTTCAGCACAACCAGGAGTTTTATCGGTTCATCCGCGACGGCGTGCCGGTGAGCTACAAGGACGAGCAAGGGCAGCTTCGCGAGACACGAGCGCGGGTGATTGATTTCAAGAACGGCACGGGGCCGGATGGTAAACCGAACAATCGGTTTCTCGCCGTGCGTGAGTTGAAACTCACGGGCCTGCGCACACCGGGTTACAATCGCCGCGCTGACCTGGTTTGTTTCGTCAACGGTCTGCCGCTGGTGTTCATCGAGTTGAAGGCGGTTTACAAAAACATCCGGGCGGGCTTCGATGGTAACTTGCGGGATTACATGGACGAGCACGTCATCGCCCATGCCTTCCATCACAACGCTTTCCTGATCGTGAGCAATGGTCATCGCGCCCGTTACGGCTCGATCACGAGCGGATGGGAACATTTCGCGGAGTGGAAACGATTAGACGAGAACGACCGGAAGGGCAGCGTGGACGCGGAGCGGTTGCTCAACGGGATGCTCGCGCACGACCGCCTGCTGGATTTGGTGGAGAATTTCATCCTGTTCGACACGAGCAAGCCCGGCGCCACGCGAAAAGTCATCGCCCGCAACCATCAAGTCCTCGGCGTGAACAACGCGGTGGCGTCGGTGCGGCGGCAGGAAGAATTGAAGCGTGAATTTCCGCCGGAGAAGCGGCTCACGTATCGCGTGGTCGAGTTACCAAGAGAGGAGGCGACGGACGCGGACCTGTTGCCGGGGGCGCAGACCATCGAGGACGACAAGTCGAAGCGGACGCTTGCGTTGGTGGAGTCCGCGCATCCTGACCTCGGCAAGCTCGGTGTGTTCTGGCACACGCAAGGCAGCGGCAAGTCATATTCGATGGCGTTCTTCACCGAGAAGGTGCGGCGGCAGATTTCGGCAAAGTTCACGTTTCTGTTGATGGCCGACCGCAACGATCTGGACAGCCAGATTTACCGCACGTTCGTCGGCTGCGGCGTGGCGAACGAGAAAACGCCCCGCGCCAGTTCAGGTGAGGTGTTGAAAGATTTGTTGAAGCAGAATCACCGCTACATCTTCAGCCTGATTCACAAATTCAACCAGGACGTGAACCCGCGCGAACCTTACAGCACGCGCGACGACATTATTGTGATTTCCGACGAGGCGCATCGCACGCAGGCCGGGAAGCTCGCGCGGAACATGCGGCTGGCTTTGCCGAACGCGGCGTTCATCGGCTTCACCGGCACGCCGCTGTTCAAACATGACCATCTGACAAAACGCATCTTCGGCACTTACGTTTCGCGCTACGATTTCAAACGCTCCGAAGAAGACGGCGCGACGGTAAAGCTTGTTTACGAAAATCGCGGCGAGAAGCTCGGCATCGCCCGGCTTGATCTCAACGACCGCATCGCCGACGCCATTGCCAAGGCCGACCTTGACCCGGACAAGGAGGCGTTGCTGGAAAAGTTGCTGGGGCAGGATTACGAAGTCATCACCGCCGACGACCGGTTGGACAAGCTGGCGAACGACTTTGTGGAGCATTGCGCGACGCGGTGGGAATCGGGCAAATCCATGCTCGTGTGCATTGATAAGCTGACGTGTGGGCGGATGTATCAGCGCATCATCCCACGCTGGCAGGCGAAGCTGGCAAAGGTGGGGGAGTTGATCCCGCAGAAGGAGGCGGAATTTGCGGTGCGCGTGGAAGAAGGCCAGCGCGACGCGGCGGCGAAGGAGTTGGCCTGGTTACACGGTCAGGCAAAGTGGATGGAGGAAACGCTCATCGAAATCATCATCAGCGAAGGGCAGAACGAGGTTGCCGATTTCAAGAAGTGGGGCGTGGACATCATTCCGCATCGCGTCCTGATGAAAAAGGGATTCGAGCTGGCGGGCGGCAAGACTTTGGATGTGGAGTCGGCCTTCAAAACCCCCGAACATCCATTCCGCGTCGCCATTGTCTGCGCGATGTGGTTGACGGGATTTGACGTGGAATGTCTCTCGACGCTTTACGTGGACAAGCCAATGAAAGCGCACACGTTGATGCAGGCCATTGCCCGCGCCAACCGCGTTTATCCCGGCAAAGATTTCGGCTTGATCGTGGACTACAACGGGATGCTCAAGAGTCTGCGCGCGGCCCTGGCGCAGTACGCGCTGGGCGACGATGGCGACGGTGCCGAGGAAATCGTCGCACCGATCGAAGAGCGGGTTAAGGCGTTGCTCTCGGCCGTCGAGGAAACCCAGAAGCACCTCCGCGGACTCGGCTTCGAACCGAATCGCCTGATCGGAGCGAAGGGCTTCACCAAG
>PLJQ01000022.1:2641-2874 GCA_003140275.1 Limisphaerales bacterium | reverse complement strand
CGGCCATCGGCCAGCAAAACAGAATCGCCTTGAACGGCTTTGACCTCGACCAACTCACCGTTGACGAATTTCTTTTGCCAATTTGATTGCAGCAGCAGCTTGTCACCGGCGGCCACTTTCAATTTCCGTTTCTCCCCCACATCAAACAAGGCGGAGCCTTGACCCAAAGGGAAAATACTTTCGGAACCGTCCGCGCGTTGGACTTTCAAGGCGTCATTTTCGACGGCGACCAC
>PLJQ01000022.1:0-2627 GCA_003140275.1 Limisphaerales bacterium | reverse complement strand
GCCAGGCCGGGACGGTATTGCCGTGCATCCTGTTTTTGCGCCTCCGTCCACGACAGCGAATCAAAAACCTGAAATTCCTTTTCCTCACCCGCCAGCCGACCAGACGTTTTCAGCGCGGCACGGACNNATTCCATGTCGGCGCGACCAGCAGCACGGATTGGTTTTGCTTCAATGCTTTTACATACGACCGCGCGGCTTCACCGTGCAATTGATCGCCTGAAAATTCTGTTACCGCCCCCATGCGTTCCAATTGTGCGAACGCTTCGTTGGTATTTGTCTGCGCGGCCAGTTCAACGGCCCAGCGATATTCGACTTTGCGTTGCCGCCGAATGCGGGTCAATTGGCCGGATTGAAAATCCGAATGGTTCTCCAAAATCCGCAGCGCATCGCCACGGGCGACCGAAGCGTGCTGGCCGGTGTCCCCCGACAGCACAATGCGTGCGTCCCGCGCCAGGTCAAACAGCCGCTTCATGTCGTCCATCCCGACCGCCCCGGCCTCATCCAGCACCACCAACTGACGGGCCGACAATGCCGGTTTCGTCAGCAGCAAACTTTGCAGCGTCACCGCCTCGAATCCCTCTTTGCGGAGAACATCCGTTGCTGCCGCCGTCGGTGCGCAGAACAGCGGTTCAACACGGGCTTCCTTGCAGGCGGCGACCAGCTCGCGCAACGCCGTGGTTTTGCCGCTGCCGGCCAGGCCGCGAAGGCCGGTGATCCGGTCACTGGTGCGCAGGACATGGTAGATCGCCCGTTTCTGATCCTCACCCAACCAGTCGGCAGGCCGATAGCCAGGATGCAGGGGCGTGACCTCATCGCAACCCGCGTTGACCGTCTGAATCAAATCCAGTTCCGTTGCCAAAATCTGCCGCGTGGAAAATCCGCGTTCGGTTTTCACCAGGTCCGCCGAATACTTCACCGCCGCTTTCAACGCCGGCAAATCCACTTCACCCAGGCGTTGCGACAGGGCCACGTTCAACAATTCATGCTCCGGCACGACCGACTTGCGCTCGAACACATGGGCGACGGCACGATTCAGGGTTTGATTTTCTGGTTCAAAGACACGAATTGGCCGGACGGGGTGGATTGACGAGCAGAGATTTTGCAGTGATTGTTGTTCGTCCGATGACAACTGCGCCAACTGGCGTTCGCGCACTTCCGCAGTCGAGATGCCTTTGATTTTTTCCGCCCGGCTCTGATGGACTGCGAGAGAAATGGCATTGTTCGACAATTTTCGCCCCAGCTTTTGTTCCAGCTCCTGAATCACCGCGTCACGTTGCTGCGCGCGTTTGGAAAAACGTTTCAACACCTCATCGCTGATGCCCTCAATTTGAAAGCCATGTTTGGACGGTTGAATCCGGTAGCCGATTTGTTGCACCCGTTTCGCCAGTTCATTCCGATAGACCGCCGTGCCGTAACGGATGGCGTCATACATGCCGCCCGCTTGCAGGGCTTTCCAAGACCGTTCGCGGTCATCAAACGTGGCGTTGAACACCGTGAAATGCGTGTGCAACTGCGGGTCGAGCGCGCGGCTGCTCGTGTGCGTGAACGCAGCGGCGGCGAGATTGCCGGTGGTCCGGTCTTTTTGGTTGCCCTGTTTTCTGACGCGCGTGGCGGCGAAGGCTTCGAGTTCGCGGAACGCAATGCGCGCGGCCTCCTCGTGCGCCGTCACCAGCCGTTCATCCGCCAGCGTCACCGCCAGCACGGACACTGATTTCGGCGCGGAACAGGTGAAGTCATAAAACACCCGCCGCTGGCCCTCCTTCAGTTGCCGCTGCGTCAGTCGTTCGCCATCGTTTGGATTTTGGTTTTCACAGAGCGCATGAAATTGTTCGCGCGTGACTTCGCTCTTTAATCCCAAACGTTCCGCGCCCGCGCCGATCCACTGGCCGGGACGGATTTCGCCCGCCGCGTAATAATCATTCTGCGACAGGTGCTCGTCGAAATAATTCTCGGCATCGCCAAGATTTTTTTGCGCAACGGCAGTAAACATGAGGCGCTATTTTATCGGTTTTTCAAAAGGCTTTGTTCGTTTTTTGAACAATCGTAAATTTCTTCATTCATCGTTTTACCAATTTATCCGCAGGCGAACCGGCAAAGGCGTGCCAGACACGCATTTGTATTTCCGCCAATTCAGTCATGCCGGGCAGTTTGCCTGAATCGTTTCCCGCGCGGGTGTAGCTGATACACGAAATGCACTTGGCCAGTGATTTTTTCATTCGGCACAAGCATGGCCGAAGAAATCTCCCGATTTGTGTAATCTTTACACAAAATGAGACCTCCGTTTTCCGCCGATCTCCGGCAGCGGAAACGGGGACAGTGAACGTCATTCTCACAACGGCCAGCCTGCCAGACTTCAGGGCGAAAATTGTGCAATCATTGCACAAAATTATTTTACCTCCTCATCACCGACTGAAGCAGACCCGTAGTTAAATCGTCCGATTGTCTGGCATCAGCCACCGGACCGGATGGGAACGGTGTCGTGTCCAGGATTTCCTTTGCTTGTCGTGCGCCCGCGTTCGGCGTAACCTCGCCAAGTTCATAGAACTAAAACGACGATTATTATTTAACCGAAACAATTTTGCGTAGCTACGGCTACGGGCTGGTCCGAAAACCGCTAATTTTCCAAG
>PLJQ01000077.1 GCA_003140275.1 Limisphaerales bacterium | reverse complement strand
GAGGCCGGCGATGAAGCGGCTGTTTCCCGAGGTGACGGCCGGGCATCCGGCGATGGGTTCGATGTTGATGAACATGGCCGCGAATTTCCTGGGACTGGCCAATGCCGCCACACCACTCGGCATCCGCGCAATGAAAGATTTGGAGACGTTGAATCCGCGTCCCGGCACCGCGACCAACGCGATGTGCACGTTTCTGGCGATCAACACCAGCTCGATTCAATTGCTGCCGGTGACGGCGGTCGCGGTGTTGGCGGTGTCAGGCTCGGTTCAACCGTACGCCATCATCGGCACTTCAATTCTGGCGACAACCTGCTCCACCATTGCGGGAATCACGGCAGCNNGGCAGTCCTCTGCCCGCCGCTGGGTTGCGTGATGACGACGGCGCGCACGGAGTGCCGTGCCCTACCAACGAAAGCACTACCAGCGCTGAATCGGAATCGGCGCCGATGAACCGGTTCGGTGTAGCGACGTTGGTTTTGTTCTTTCTGTTCTTCGTCGCGTTGTTCGTCGCGATCAGTTTTCCGGAAACATTCAACCACCCGGTGTCCGCCGAGTTGCAGCAACAGGGTCCTATCGTCCGCTCGCTGAACACGATCTCGCTGTTGGCGATTCCGTTTATGCTGGCGTTCTTCCCCCTCTACGCGGCGTTGAGGCGGGTAAAAGTCTATGAGCAATTTATCGAAGGCGCGAAGGAAGGCTTTCAAGTTGCCGTAACAATCATTCCTTACCTCATTGCCATTCTCGTGGCGATTGGCATGTTTCGCGGCGCGGGCGGGATTGATTTGATCACGGCGTGGCTCAAGCCCGTCATGAAATTGCTGTACTTTCCGTCCGAGTTGCTGCCGATGTCGTTGATGCGACCGTTGAGCGGCAGCGGCACGCTGGGAATTTTCACCGAGTTAGTGAGCCAGTTCGGCCCGGACAGTTTGATCGCGCGCACGGCGGGGACGATTTACGGGAGCATGGAGACGACGTTTTACGTGATTGCGGTTTACTTTGGCGCCGTGGGTGTGCAGCGGACCCGGCACGCGGTGCCGGCGGGATTGATCGCCGACCTGGTGGGCATTATCGCCTCGGTGGTCATCTGCCGGCTGGTGTTTTCGCCGTAGCCGCCGACGTGACGAGGCGGGTTGAGCCCGGCGATTCCATTGAAACAGCCCGCCGCCTTACTTCGGCGGCTCCGGGCTACGCTCCTGCTTCTCGTAAACGCTCACGCGGGCGGGTGGAAGATTCAGCAACACCCACTCGGAATCGACGAAGCGGAAATGCGCAGGAGGTTTCGGCTGTCTTGTGCCGATGTGATAACTGTATTGAACCAATCGACCCTTGGGACGAAGCACGGAGTGGATTATCTTAGCGAGGCGAGCAGCAGCCTCCGGCTCGAAGTTCATCATCGGCAGACTGGAGAAAACTACGGCAAGGTTGTTCGACTGATTGATTTGTAATTTCAACAACTCAACCAGGTCGAGGGCGTCGCCCGTAACAATGTGAGTATCAGGGAACCGCTCGCGGAGGTGGTCGGCCATCTTGGGTGATTTCTCGATGGCGACGATTCGTTGCGGCGAATGTCCGCGTTCCAGGAGGGCCTGAGTGACGACACCGGTGCCGGGGCCAAGCTCCAGCACATAGGAATTTGGTTCGGGCGGCAACCAGCGCGCCATGGCGGCCGCCAGATTTTTTGAACTGGGTGCAATGGCTCCGATTTGACGGGGATCATTGACCCATTCCTGAAGGAACAAAGTCGTGGCGCCTATTTTGGCAAGTAGCGGTGTGGCCATTAGTTCGAGAGCAAATTCAATATTTTAACGGCAAATTCCGTGTCATGCCCCTCATTTCCCTCCCGGAGCTGACAACTCGTTACCGGTCGGCCTGGGCAACCGGCAGCGGGTACATCCAGACAATACCCAAAGTTGCCGTCCGTGCGCCAGAGAAAAGTTTAGGCGTGCCGAAAGCTCAGTTTTTGAACGCAACGGGTCGCAGTTTCTCACGCACTAACTAATTTGTGGCCACTTCCTGCGGCCCTTTTCCGCCATTGATGAGAAACAGCACGGCCATGCGCACGGCGAGGCCGTTGGTGACCTGTTCCAGAATCAATGAACGTTCGCAATCGGCAACCTCACTGTCAATTTCCACGCCGCGATTGATCGGGCCGGGATGCATGATCAACGCATCGGGTTTCGTGAGCGCGAGCCGCGCCCGGTTCAAGCCGAACAAACTGCTGTATTCGCCGAGACTGGGAAACATCGATTGACGTTGTCGTTCATGCTGGATGCGCAGCAGGTTGATGATGTCAGCCTGCGCGATGGCTTCCTCAACATTGTAAGTCACCCGGCAACCCATTTGTTCGAAGACGCGCGGCACGAGCGTGGCCGGTCCGCAGAGCGTGACACGCGCGCCAAGCTTCAACAGCGCCCAGATGTTCGATCGGGCGACCCGGCTGTAGAGAATGTCGCCAAGGATGGTGACATTCAGCCCCGCGATTTTTCCTTTTTTTTCGCGGATAGTAAAGGTGTCCAGCAACGCCTGCGTGGGATGTTCATGCGCGCCGTCGCCGGCGTTGATCACGCTGGCGTTCAGAAACCGGGAGAGAAAATGTGGCGCGCCCGTCGCGCTGTGGCGGATGACGATGATGTCTGCATTGAGCGCTTCCAGGTTGCGGGCGGTATCCTTGAGCGTTTCGCCTTTCTTGAATGAGGAGGCTTCCGCCGAGAAATTGATGACGTCCGCCGTCAATCGCTGTGCCGCCAGCTCGAAACTGATGCGGGTGCGGGTGGAAGGTTCGACGAACAGGTTGACGACCGTCTTGCCGCGGAGCGCGGGAACTTTCTTGATGGCGCGCTCACCCACGGCTTTGAAGGCGCGCGCGGTGTCGAGCACGGTGGTGATTTCCTCCGCGGTAAGCGATTCGATGTCGAGCAGATGTTTGCGGTGCCAGCTCATGGGAGAACTGGGGCGATGCAGTGATGAAGTGATGAAGTGACGGTCTGCGGAATGTTCAAGCCGCAATATCCCATCACTCCGGTACTCCACCCCTCCTTTATTCGATACGCGGTTATCATTTCTTCTCGAGAAACACTTCATCGTTGCCGCCGGTTTCTTTGAGTTGCACCCGAACGTTATCAGTAAGCGCCGTCGGGACGTTCTTGCCCACGAAGTCGGCTTTGACCGGTAATTCGCGATGGCCACGGTCGATGAGCACGGCCAATTGAATGCGATGGGGGCGGCCGAAATCAATGAGTGAATCGAGCGCGGCGCGGACGGTGCGCCCGCTGAAAAGCACGTCGTCCACCAGCACCACAGTTTTCGCGTTGATGTTGAAGGGAATCAGCGTCGGATGAACGTTGGGTGTGAGGCGCTGATCGAGGTCGTCCCGGTGCATGCTCACATCGAGATTGCCGGTCGGCACCGCGTGCCCCCAGATTCCGGTTAATATCCCGTTGAGCCGTTCCGCCAGTTGAACACCACCGCGTTGGATTCCAACCAGCACCACATCCGCGCTGACGTTGTTTCGCTCGGCGATTTCATGGGCGATGCGCGTCAGGGCGCGCTCAATAGCCGGAGCGTTCAGGATGAGGATGGTTTCAGACATAAAAAAGCGACCCGGCTCGCAACGCGAACCAGTTCGCTCCGCCAAAAAATTCTGTTTGTTCATGGCTTCCTTGGCAACCTCGCAGGGCTGCCTTAAAGGAGATGAACGTCCACTCAATCAGTTTTGGTGGCCAGTCATCTGCCGGCTTTTCCGCCACTTGGCGCGATGATTAACGATCCAATCAATCAAGGCCCTCTCGAATCCGATATCCCGTCCAGCTTTTTCCGATTCGATCCATTTATGCTTCAAAATCTCCTCCCGCTCAGCTTGAAACTCGCGATAGAGCGAGGAGCTTTTAAGCAATTCATTGCCAACAAGTGAGTCTTTCATGTCATTGGACATAGTTAGGAACACAAGGTCGTTTCGTTACAAAAATCTAACATTCCGCCGGTCAATGACAATCTTAATCTGCAATCAAACGGACGACCGGGCGCAGCTTGGCAGCGCCCCGGTAGAAAGCATGGGAGTCAAGGACGTCTTTTAAGACACGGTTAGCCAGCCGGAAGGAGTTGACCAGAGATTTGTGCTTGTGGACGGTAAAGTTTCTTGCGAAAAAGACACGACAGAGAAAATAAATGGGTGCTTCTTTATGAAGAAGAATGAGTTGTTATTTTTTTCGCTGGTGTTAACAGCTGCCATCTTTTCGCCATTAAGCGTGTTGGGTCTCGAAATACACGTCGTGGATCAAGACCCGGCCGGCAAGGTGCGCGGTAATGCCCTTACTGCGACGGTGGATAATCCGACGGCCATTTATTTCAATCCCTTGGGCATGACCGAACTCGAAGGCAACAATGTCGGCGTCGGTTTGGCACTCGAATACGAACATTGGCGCCGGGATGTCGCCTGCCAACTGGATTATAGCCGCGCTTGGAACATAACCGGCGGCACTCCGAATTTGCTGACCGGCGAATCCGCGGACAGTCGCTATGAATATATCAGTCATGAACTCACTTTCACCGTTTGACACCATTTCTAAAACGGCGGCGGCGACCACCAAGCGGACGCTACTGATCGTTGACGACGAAGATGGCCCGCGACAATCACTCCGTGTGGTTTTCAAAGACGATTACAATCTGCTAATCGCCAGTGACGGCAACACCGCGATGGAAATGGTGAAGCAAAGCAAGGTCGATGCCGTCGTTAGTGACATTAAAATGTCCGGCATGTCCGGCGTGGATTTGCTGGGCCACCTAAAAGCCATCGACCCGTACATTGAAGTGATCCTGCTGACGGCCTACGAGACCGCCGATACCCTCCGCCAGGCGCTCCGGCTCGGCGCGTGCAATTATCTGAACAAGCCGTTCGAAATCGCGGACATCCGCGGCGCCGTCGCCGGCGCCATGGAGCGGCGCGCTTTCTCCGAACAGATTGACCGGAACAGTCAGCAGTTGCATGAACTGCAAAACGAACTGCAAAACCAGAAGATGCTCGAGGAAATCACCCGCAGCCGCGGCGAAATTTACGCGAGCATCATTCATGACATCAACGGGCCGCTCACTGTTATTTCTGGTTTCATCCAGTTGATGAACCAGCGCATCGGCAGCGCGACCCGACTGGAAGGCGAAGACTTGGAGAACATCAAAGACCGTCAAAAAACCATCACCCGCCAGGTCACCAACTGCATCAACATTTCACGCCGCTACCTCAGCTTCTTGCGGCAACAGACTGACAGCAATGCCGCCGTGGGCGTTAATCAGATTCTGGCCGACCTGATTGAGCTCATTACCGCCCATCCTTGCGTTCATGACAACCAATTCCAGATTCATCCCTTGCCGGAAGATATCGTCGTGCGAATCAACGGCACAGACTTGATTCAGATTCTCCTCAATTTGATGGTTAACGCCTTCCAATGCACTTCGCAAAGTCATCGTGTGGAGTTGCGCTGCATGGTGCATTCCGAACCGCTCGAATTATCCGGTTTCCTCGACGGGCCACACGATCAGTTGACCAACCGGGAAAATTTCCAGAATGTGCCGCCGCTTTTGGCACTCGCCGTCACTGACAATGGACCGGGGATTCCGGCGGGCGTCTTGCCCAACATCTTTAATGCCTACTTTACCACCAAGGGACACGCCCAAGGCACCGGGTTGGGATTGAACATTGTGCGGCGTTTGGTCAAAGAAGCTCAGGGCGCCATTCACGTTCATACCAAAGTTGACGAAGGCACCACCTTCACACTTTTTCTTCCGACCGTTCGGGATTCCGGCGAGCCGGCACCGAGTATTTGACCGCGCATTTCGCGCAGTTTTTCTTCACGAAATAAGTTGCGTCAACCGGGACCTGGAAATCCGTTGCTCCGCACTCTCTTGGCGTTCCAATGGGGTTCCGGTCTCTCGTTGCATCTGCTCGGATGGAGTAAGCTCCGGATTGATTGGCGTGGGCACTTTTTTTAATTCCTGAAATTAAATTCAGCAAAACCTCGTGCCCGGCAACGGCAATGACGGAGGAGGTTTCGGAGCAACCACAGGAGTTTTTTAACGGAAAGACGCCAAGGCGCAAATGTCAGCGGACACCACGAACNNAGTCGGTGGCTGGTTCAATTCGACCTTTCGTGGCTGGTTTTAAAGTGACCGGTGACAGCGCAAAGACAGCAAAGACAAGATTACAGTCAAAAACTCTACGCGTTTTGCATATCTACGCCTTGGGGTTAAAGCTTTGAGAAAGCCGCGTCGAACACGTCTACGATGAACTCCGCATCTGCCTGCGTAATGCACATCGGCGGAGCGAAGCGGATCGTCTGTCCCCACAAGCCGCCTTTGCCGAGCAGCAGGCCCATCTCACGTGCGTGTTCGAGCAGCGCCGCACACTCGGCTTTCGCAGGTTCTTTCGTCGCACGATCCTTCACCATTTCAACGCCGAGCATCAAGCCCTTGCCGCGCACGTCGCCGATGATTTTGTATTTGGCCTTCAGTTTTTCAAGCCCGGCAAGAATCTGCCCGCCGATTTTCAGCGAGTTTTCCTGCAACTTTTCCTGCTCAATAACTTCAAGCACCGCCCTGCCTATCACGCTCACAACCGGGTTGCCACCGAACGTGTTAAAATGAATTTTGCCCGCCAGTGTCGCGGCAATTTGCGGCGTAGTGACGACAGCAGCAAGCGGACAGCCGTTGCCGATGCCCTTCGCCATCGTCACGATGTCTGGAATTACGCCTTGCGTCTCGAAGCCCCAGAAATGCGTGCCCGTACGACCGAAGCCCGTCTGCACCTCATCCGCGATGCACACGCCGCCTGCCGCGCGAACGTGTTCATAAACGTTTTTGAGGTAGCCGTCCGGGAAAACAACGAAGCCACCGACGCCTTGAATGGACTCCGCGATAAACCCCGCGACCTTCCCCGGCGTTGCGTAATCAATGAGCGACTTCACGTCTGCCGCGTACTTCTGGCCTGCGTCGGCATCGTCGTAGCCGTACGGCCCGCGGTACGGATAGGGCGCGATCGCGTGATGCACGCCGAAGCTGTGCGGCACATTGAACTTCCAAGTGCTGTGCGCCGTGACCGCCATGCCGGACGCATTGCCGCCATGATACGCATTGCGCAACGCGATCATGTCATAGTTGTTCGTGTAAAGCCGCGCCATGAGCAAGGCCAGATCGTTCGCCTCCGAACCGGAATTGACGAAGTAACAAACCTTGAGATCGCCCGGCATTTTCGATGCGAGCTTCTGCGCGTACTCGGCGATGTTTGGATGCAGATAAATGGTCGTCGAATGTTGGAGCATTTCGTTTTGCTTCTGCGCCGCCGCGACGACGTGCGGATGGCAATGGCCCACGCTGATCGTCACGATGCCGCCGAGACCGTCGAGATAACGCTTGCCCGTATCGTCCCAGATGTATTGGCCCTTGCCCTCGACGAACATGACGGGCTGCTTGTAGTAGAGAAACAGGCCGGGGTTGAGAAATTGTTTGCGCAACGCCAGTACGGCGGCGGCGGACGGGCCGGTGTATTTTTGCGGTTGATGATTCGTCGGCGGCAGCGTGGGGGGGGTCATAGAATGGCTTGGAATTCACGCCACAGGTGTAGAGCAGATTGATGCGTTCTTCGAGCGACGGGATGCCGTTGGGGATCTTCGTGAAGTCCTTCTTGCCCATTGGCTTTTGCGCCTTGAAATCGAACGGCGCGCGGTTGGGGGCGTAATGTTGCGGTCCATGCGCGTGATGGCTTCGCTTTCGCTGAAGAAATCGGCCACGTAGTGTTCGCTGGCCGTAACGATTCGCCGTTTTTGATGAGGAGAGACATAACTTGATTGGTTCGTTTGTTCGGTTTTAACACGAGACCATTTCGCCCTGCCAGTCAAATTCACGCTCGCGCGGATGGCGACCATCGAATCTCGTATCGAATCGCGGGCACAATCTGATATTTCGTGGTGACTCAAACGTGGGTATTACCCAAGTCGAGGCCGGAACGGAACTGGCTACTCGAATGTGGAGTTACCCAAATTCCCAATGATTGGGAAACGAAGCAAGTCGGGACACGGTGGCCGGACGACCGCGCCGGTCAAGCTTTGGGTAATCGCCGTTGTTACTCGATCACTTTGAGTTGCCGGTGCGCTTCCCGTCGCAGCGCAAACGGATTGAGTGTTTGCTTCTCCGTGCACAGCCGCACCTGGGCTTCCCAAACCCGCCACCAGCGGCTTTCCACAACGTACCACGTTCACGCCGCGAAACGGGGTTTGATTCTCAACCAGTTTCGTTTCTGCCATCGAGCTTGCGCAAGGTCATCATTGGGCTATAACCACCGCGCATGTTCAAAGAACTGATCGACTGGTTGCTGCCGAATTATCAGGCCGTGCTGGATATTTGGGGCTATCCGCTCATCGCGCTGTTGATGGCCATCGAAAGCTCCATCGTCCCATTGCCGAGCGAATTCGTCATTCCACCGGCCGCCCATCTGGCGCATGAGGGAAAGATTCAACTCAACCTGACGGGGATTGTGATCGCCGGCACCATCGGTTCGTGGCTTGGTGCAGCGGTGATGTATTGGGTTTCGCGGCTGGCGGGGCGCCCATTGACGTTGCGCTATGGAAAATATTTTTTAATTTCACCGGAAAAGATCCACGGCACCGAACGCTGGGCGCAGCGTTTTGGGTCGTGGGGAATTTTAGTGGCGCGTTTTCTGCCGGTGGTGCGTCACCTGATTGGCATTCCCGCCGGCATTGTGAAAATGGATTTCAAGCTGTACTCTCTCTACACCCTCATCGGCTCGGCCTTTTGGTGCGCAGTTCTTTGCTGGGTCGGGATCAAGGCCGGGCAGGATGAGAAATTGATGGCTGGCGAGGTGCATCGCATCGGCTTGTGGGGCGGCGGCGCGCTGTTGGTTTTGGGTGTCCTCTACTACTTCCTCGTCCACCGCTACATGAAGGACGGTCCAAAAAAAATGTGAACGCTCAGGCAAACCACGCTGGCTTGCTTCCGGACGCGAAATCGTCAAGCCGCCTGTTTGACTGCGGAAAACCGTGTAACCAATCTTCATGACCAGCGTCTGTTGGAATGAATGAGAACCATTCGGTTGAACGATAACCGCTCAGCCAACGATTAGAAAGCAGAAACAAAATGAAGACACGTATATTAAGTTTGATGGCCATAATGGCTTTGGGAAGCCTCGTGGCTTTCGGGCCGATTGCCAAAGCGGATGATTCCGATTCAAAACCCGCTACGCAAGACAAAGGAAAAGCAGGTGCACGTCACGATCGGATGAAACAGATCGTGGACGGATTGAATCTGACCGATGACCAGAAGGCCAAAGTCAAGCCGATCTTCCAGGACGAAGCGCAGAAGATGAAGGCCTTGCGGCAGGATCCGAACCTTTCCAAACAGGACAGGATGGCCAAGCTCAAATCAATCCACGAAGACACCGATGCCAAACTCAAGCCGATTCTCACGTCGGAACAGTTGGACAAGCTAAACAAGACGCGGCAAGAAGCACACAAGAAACATCAGCAGCCATAAGCGATTATATTTCGCCCTTGTTCCAGTCGGGGACGGCAGGCACAAGCCATCCCTGACTTTTTCTACCGCAGCTCTTCGTCTGCGTCGGAAGAATTCACCCGCCGTTGATAACGACCACAACTCTGCCTTTCAGTTTTCCCTGAAGGATCAGTTCGATCTTCGCTTCGAGTTGTTCCAATGAACATTCTGAGGCGATGGTCGTGAGATCGTCGGGTTTCCACGGCCCCGAAAGATTTTTCCAAATTCTATTTCTTGTTTCCGGTTGGCACATCGACGACTCAATCCCCAACAGATTCACGCCGCGCAAAATGAACGGATAAACGGTGGTGGGCAGTTCGGGTGAGGCGACCAGTCCGCAACAAGCCACACTGCCGCCATAACGGGTTGACTTGAGCGCCGTCGCCAAAATGTTGCCGCCGACCGCATCGATGACTCCCGCCCACCGATCTTTCAACAATGGTTTTTCTGTCGCATCGTTGGTTTCGTCGCGACTGATTACGCTGGTTGCTCCCAAATTCAACAAATACTCCCTCGCTTCCGCCTTGCCGGTTGCAGCCGCAACCTGATAACCGGCCTTCACCAGAATCACCACGGCCGTGCTGCCGACCCCGCCGGTGGCGCCGGTGACGAGAACCGGCCCTTGGTTCGGGGACAGGCCCTGTTGTTCGAGTTTGAGCAACGAAAGCGCGGCGGTAACTCCGGCCGTGCCGTAAATCATGCTTTCCTTCAACGTGAGTTGCTTCGGCAGCTTCACGGGCCACGACGCCGGAACGCGGACATATTCCGCGAAGCCCCCTGAAGTGTTCATGCCCAAATCAAAACCGGTGATGATGACTTCATCGCCCGGCTTGAAAAGGTTCGAGTGACTCTCCGTAACCACGCCCGCCACATCAATTCCCGGTGTGTGCGGATATTTTCTGGTGACGCCTCGATGACCGGTCGCCGACAACGCATCTTTGTAATTGAGCGAGGAATAACTGACTTTGATCAAAACTTCCCCGGGTGGCAACTCGTCCATGTTGCGAGTGACAATCTCCCGGACAAAATTTTTGTCGTCAGTTTCTCTGACGACCATTGCCTTGAAGGTTTGATTTTCCATGATCCTGTTGATGACGTCACAGTAATGGAAAAAACTGCGCCGACAAGCTTGGTTTAATAATGGTGGTCGATCGATGCGGACGGGCGTCGAATACTTAACTTTCCTTCGCCGCGCGAACCAGCAGAAGCGCATCCCATTTATCGGCAAACCCGACCGCAAACGGATTACGACCAACCACGCCGAGCGCACCAATCTAAGCGTCAGGTTGTTTAACCGTCGGTTCACACGGAAAACCCTTGGTTACAGCAAGACATTACAAAATCACAAACACTCTATTGCCCGGCAAATAGCGCACTTCAACTTCTGCCGGGTCCATAGCTCGATCAAAGCAACGCCAGCACAGGCAACAGGACTTGCAGATCACGCTTGGACGGTGGAGGAACTGCTTGGAGCGTCAATCTAGCATTGCATGACCATATTTTAGGTCATGCAGGAGCAGAATGGAGCTAAGAATATCTTACGATTAAAAAGTGCTGTCTCTGAAGTGGGAGTCCATCACTTTTGCGCCGTGACTGAAGCTTTTGCTGCTAATCTATAATTATCTGTGAGGATTTTATTTGAACTCCTGATGACCCAAAAGGAACTAAAGGCGCCAATCAAAGACAGAAAGTTAAGACCTGCATTTATTTCAGTCATTGTTCTACATAATTCAGAATCGAAGGTTCCGGCGATTTTGTCCCAGTGGAAGAAAAGCCATAGCGACATTCCAAATGCAAACAAGAGAAATAATCCGATTGGCAGGATACTAAACCGATGCCACCATTTGTAGGCTGTGCAGATTCGGTTTGAATAACCTTGCGCTACATCACCATCTTCCTTGCCTCGGATAGACCTGATTTGAGCCACTTTGTCTGGGGCCTGCTTAAACTGGTCGGTAAGAATTGGATTGTAATGAGTTCTGAATGCACTGATCGCCGTATAACTGCCCTCCAACACTGCACCGCTTCTCATTCAACTTCGCCCGAACAACCCCACATCCTGTTTGAGTGTGAACCGGATTAACTGCTCGCGTCACCCAACGCTTGTCCACCAAATCGAGGCAGAGCCACCGGACTGGTGTGAAAATAAAGCAGTTAAAAACATTGCTAAAAAGCTACATTTCCCCGATAAACCTTGGTAGGTGAATTGCCCGGACATGCAAATGGCTGGTATTTTAGCGGATGGTTAACCAAAATAAACGCAAATGAATCTGTTCGGAAAAAGGAAAAAGGAAGACTCAAAAAACAAGGGGGATCTTTCCGCTAAAGAAAAACCAATCCCCGCCGCGAACGACGGCCAACCATCTGAAGGCAAAAGAAAAATACTGATAGTGGATGACGACGAGGTTGTTGTGATGGCACTGACCCTCAAGTTGCAAGCCAGCGGCTACCAGGTGGTCTCTGCGACCGATGGTGCGGCCGCCGTCAGCTTGGTAAGACACGAAGAGCCCGACCTCGTCATACTTGACGTCAATTTCCCGCCGGAAGTTGGCATGAGTTGGGACGGTTTCAAAATAATGGAATGGTTCCGGGGGCGCGGGGGGGAGGCGGGAGCATTTCCGGTCATTATCATCACCGGAGAGGACTCGCCGAGGAATAAAGGACGTGCGGCAACGGTTGGAGCAGCAGCCTTTTTCCAGAAGCCGATCAACACGGAAGAACTTTTGGTTACCATCCGGGAGATCCTTGCTTAGTCAAGTGGAGTTGCAACGGCAAACATGAATTAAATCTTCCGACGTCGAAAGCGGAATTTGAAATTCGACGCTGCGAAAACCCGAATCCCCCTCACTCCCTCTCGTAAATCCGTCGCAGGTCTTCAGGCGAAGCTCCCAAACGATATTGCGTGGCCACGCGCCACATCCGCAAATAAGTGCGCACAACACCCAGTTTCGTAAAACGCCGCGCTGAGGTGACGACGGTGGCGTCCGCAAGCGCGAGACGACCCCGCTGCCGCAAGCGCCCGCATAGTTCGAACTCTTCCATAAGCGGCATGTCCGGAAGACCGCCGACCGCTTCCAAAACGTCACGCCGGACGAACAGCGCCTGGTCTCCTACAATGCGTTGTCCAAGGTAAAGCCGGACTGCGCATTTGAAACGAGACCCCAATAAAAGTGGACTTGCTTCGCGAAACATTTTCCAGTAGCCGCCACCCACCACTCGCGCGTCCCGGAAACAATTAATCGCCGCCCTGCCGGCTTTCGCCGGCAGCCACGTGTCCGCGTGCAACATCATGATAACATCTCCCGTCGCCTGGGCAGCCCCCAGTCTCATTTGCCCGCCGCGTCCGGGCGCGCTGGTGAAAACGCGACACCCGAGTTGCGCCGCAATTTCGCGCGTCCGGTCGTGGCTGCCGCCATCAACAACAACGATTTCGCAAACCTCCGGTACAGCGCGAGCGCGGCGGACAGTTTCCGTCAACGATTCCGCTTCGTTGAGTGTGGGAATGACCACCGACAACGTTTTAGGAATGGCGACTCGCAACGACTGCAAGTTGTCTTCGCGCCAGAACAAAGTGGCTCCCATTGCTGCCCAGAACAGGCTCACCAAAAGCGTGAGCAGGGACGCCGCGACGGCGTCCGCCGCGGGAATCCCGTAGAAACCGAGTAACGCCAGCGCCGCGCCCTCGCGAAAACCCAAACCGACGACAGTGATCGGCAAGGCGCTCATCACGGAAATTACCGGCAACGTCCAAAGCAGATTACCCCAACGCAACGGGGTTCCGCTCACAGCTTGCAAGTTGGACGCCAACACACCGCTCATCGCGACTTGCACCAGGAAACCGCAAAGCAAACCTTGAGCAGCAACGCGCGGCACCGAAATCAAAAGCCTCCCCCGAGCCGCCAACGCCCGCAGCCATTGCGTCCACATCGAATCGCTTCGTCGGCGCAACAGCGTTGCGAACAACAAAACACTTAGGGCCAAAATCCCTATTGCCCAACCCGCAGGCCAACGCAGAACAATTATTTCATTGGTTGAAAAAGCGCCGGTGAGTGCAGCCCAACCGAACGCAAGACCGGCAAACGCAGCCAACCCGCAAAATCCAAGCAGGCGATCCAGCGGAATTGCCACGAGAATCTTGGGCAGTGGTAAGCGGTACCAACGCGCATAAAGCGCAGACTTGGCCAAATCACCACCCGCGGCACCAAACAGGACGGTATAAAAGAAGTGGCCGATTAGCGACATTCGCGCCGTCGCCGCCGGATGCACCGCACAATCTGTCAATCGCAGCATCAAATGCCAGCGCCATGCGACGGGCAAAAAGATCGACCCGTGCAGCGCAACGGCAACGAGAAACCAACCGAAATGGAGGTGGCGAAAAGCCGTGGCCAACCCACCCGGATTAACGCGGCGGAAAACCATGAACAAAGCAACAGCAGACACCATCACGCAACTTAGCCGAAGCCATACTCGCGATTTTTTTTCCGGCACTGCTTCCATTCGTATTCACTGTAATCTCGGAACGTTAAAGGCAAAGAGCAAAGTCACGAAAGCGCGAAATGCCGGTCGGCAGGCCTTGAACTTCAGCGAATATCCGTTCGGAAGGCTGCGTGTCAGTCTAGACGTAAATCGCCGACCGTTGTTATTCTTCCCTTCTCTTTCAAAGACAAATTTTCTGCTGTTATTTTTCGCGCCAGCTTATTATATTTTACGCTAGATGAAGCTCCATGCCTCCATATTGGCCTGCCTGCTCCTGGGCGGAAGTTGCGCGCTGGCCAAAATTACTCCGGAACAAGCGAAAACCCTGCCGCCTGCGGCCGCCCATTCGATCAACTTCAGCAAGGAAATCAAGCCGATCATCGAAGCGAGTTGCATCAAGTGCCATGGGCGGGGTCGGGACAAAGGCGGTTTACGAATGGACAGCCGCGCAACCTTTATGAAGGGCGGAGATTCCGGACCCGCAGTCGTCGTCGGCAAGAGCGCGGAGAGTTACCTCATTGAGTTGGTCGCGGGCCTCGACCCCGATAGCGTCATGCCGAAAAAGGGTTCGAAGCTGAAGCCGGAACAAATCGGCGCGTTGCGCGCCTGGATCGATCAAGGGTTGAAGTGGGACACGGGCGTCACATTCGGAAAGCTCGAACCAATCAATTTGAAACCAAAACGTCCTGAACTTCCCGCTGAATGCAAGGACGAGAATCCGATCGACTGTTTTCTGAATCCGTACTATGCGGCGCACAAAATCAAACCGCCGCCGCCGGTCGATGACCGCATATTCGCGCGACGGGTTTATTTGGATGTGATTGGACTGTTGCCATTGCCGGAGGATTTGGAAAAATTCGTGGCGGAAAAAAGCGGTGACAAACGGGTGCGTCTGGTGCAACGTCTGCTCGCAGACAACCGCAATTACGCCGAGCATTGGCTATCGTTTTGGAACGACCTGTTGCGAAATGATTACCGCGGCACCGGTTACATTGACGGCGGACGCAAACAAATCACTGACTGGCTTTATTCCGCGCTGGCGAAAAATCTGCCGTACGATCAGTTCGTCGCGCAGTTGATCAACCCCACGCCGGTATCCGAGGGATTCACGAAAGGAATTGTCTGGCGTGGTGTGGTCAACGCTTCACAAACGCCACAGATGCAGGCGGCGCAAAGTATTTCGCAGGTTTTCATGGGCGTGAACCTTAAATGCGCCTCCTGCCACGACAGTTTAATCAACGACTGGACCCTCGCTGACGCTTACGGACTGGCCAGCATCTATGCCGATGGCCCCTTGGAAATGGTTCATTGCGACAAGCCGACCGGCAAAAAAGCCGATTTGAGATTCATTTACCCTGAACTGGGTCAAATTGATTCCAAGGCGGACAAACCGGCGCGTCTCAAACAACTCGCGGAATTGGTCACCCAAAAGCAGGACGGTCGCTTGACCCGCACCATTGTCAATCGGTTCTGGCAAAAGTTCATGGGGCGCGGGCTGGTCGAACCGGTGGATGACATGGAGACGCCGGCGTGGAACCAGGATTTGTTGGACTGGCTGGGGGAGGATTTGGCGGCGAACGGCTACGATCTCAAAAAAACCATCGAACGGATTCTTACTTCGCGTGCCTACCAGTTGCCCGCCGTTCCGTTGAATGAACAGGACCGGCAGGACAACGTCTTCCGTGGTCCGCTGGTACGGCGCATGACGGCCGAACAATTCCGCGATGCGCTCGGTGCGCTGACCGGCATTTGGTACAGTCAGCCCGCAGTCAAGATCAACTATGTGGACGAATCCGCGATCCAATCCGTCTCCTCCCCGATCAAAGGAAAGTGGATTTGGAATGAGGCCGGCGCAGCCCAGGCCGCCGCACCGGAAACAATCTATTTGCGGAAAATCATTACGCTGCAGGAAATGCCTACCGAAGCTCGTGCGTTCGTCACCTGCGACAATGTATACACGCTCTTCATAAACGGGAAAAAAGTCTCCTCCGGTGATACCTGGGATCAGCCGGGCGTAGCGGATATTCGTGCTTATCTCGTCAAAGGCGAAAACGTGATTGCGGTCAAAGCGGTCAACGAAGGCGATCAACCGAACCCGGCGGGCTTTTTCTTTTTCGCCAGCGTGTGGCAGAATCACGATGACCGGCCCGCGACCGTCATGGACTTTGCCAGCGACAGTTCCTGGACGTGGTCCGCGCATGAGTCGGACGGATGGCAAAATATGGGTTTCGTGGCGCAAGACTGGAAACCGACGACGGAACTGGGAAGCATTAATACTTCTCCTTGGGAATTGGAACACCAGTTCAACACGGCGATGGCGAGTCCGCCGCAATCAGGTCGGGTCCGCGCCGCGCTCGTCAACGCCGATCCACTGATGGTGGCGCTGGGGCGACCAAATCGCGAGCAAGTGATGACGGTTCGCGCTTCAGCCGCCACCACCCTGCAAGCGTTGGAATTGACCAACGGCCGCGAACTGGCCGATCTGATCCAGCGCTCGGTCGCGAAATTGGTTACCGCAAACCCCGCCTCGAGTCGTGAGTTGATTCAGAGTCTTTACGCGCAAGCGTTGGGACGCAAGCCGACGGCGCCGGAATTGCAGTTGGCCCAGGAAATGGTCGGCAATCCCGTCAAGCATGCGGGCGTGGAGGATTTGATGTGGGCCTTGACGATGTTACCGGAGTTTCAACTGATCTATTGAAGGCGTTTTCAAGCACAGATGAGCACAGATAAATACAGGTTCAATCGAAAGCTTGGCTGGTCGTTCATGTTGTTTGGTCTGGTTGTTGTCGTTTTCAGCAGCAAAATCGCTTTTCCTGGATTTGAGTTGCTTTTGGGAATCGAGGCGATCGTAGGGAAGGAAAATGTAATTTATTTGGACGATGGCGGATACATGTATACTAATCCCGGAGCAATGGTGAGGTAGATTTCTTTTGTAGCTACGATTGGTCTGATAATTGGTCTCAGTGGAATGTGGGTACTTTACCGATCCCGGAAATTGTTATGAAAACAAACTCTCAATGGACTCGCCGAGAATTCCTTCGCACTGCAAGCGCTGCGACCCTTTCGGCACTGGCTGCCGGTTATCCGCGCGCCATTCTCGCCGACGAGGCGAAGGAGGAAAAAATCAAGCTGGCTGCTGACACCGTGATCGTGCTCTGGATGGGCGGCGGCATGGCGCACACCGAGACTTTTGATCCCAAACGCTACACGCCATTCGAGAAGGGGCTGGCGTCGGAACGGGTCTTGAGCACTTTCCCGAGCATCAACACCACCGTTGATCATATCAAATTCTCCGAGGGCCTTGAGAAAATCGCGAAGGTCATGGATCGTGGCACCTTGATCCGCTCTTACACGGCCGGTGATCTTGGATTTATTTTGCATTCACGCCATCAGTATCAATGGCACACTGGGTACGCGCCGCCGCAAACGGTCGCCGCGCCGCACCTCGGCTCAATCATCGCCCGCACGCTCGGCCCTTTGAATCCAGCGGTGCCTGCGTTTATCGACATCGGCCAGCGATTCGACGTGGGCGAAGGCGAGGAACTCAAAGCATTTCACACGGCTGGATTTCTCGGCAGTGAGCATGGCCCGTTCATCATTCCTTATCCTGATCAGGCAGCGGAAAGCGTGCGGCCACCGGCGGGGATGAGTCCGGCGCGCTTTGAAGACCGAAACAAATTTTACAAGCGCCTGATGGAGAAAAGCCCGATTGGCCAATACGGCAGCGGGTATCAGAAAGAATCGCTCTTGCGCTCAATGGACAATGCGCATCACCTTCTCAGTTCGCCCGCTGCCAAAGCATTCGATCTCTCGCTTGAACCGAAGGAGTCGGTGGCCAAGTACGTTTCGGGCGCGTATGAGTCCGGCGCGTCTTTTTCGCGCGACGGCGCCTATGAGAAACAAACGATGGGGCGGTTCGGACTTGGTTGTTTGCTGGCGCGTCGTCTTACCGAAGTGGGGGCACGGTTCATTGAAGTGACGACCGAATACATCCCGTTTGTGAATTGGGACACGCACGAAAACGGCCACACCCGGCTCGCAGACTTGAAGCAACAGATCGACGGGCCGATCGCCCAGCTCGTGCTCGATCTGGAAGAACGAGGTCTGCTGAACCGCACGTTGATTGTGCTGGCGAGTGAATTCAGCCGCGACCTGATGCTGGAAGGCAAACCCGGCAAAGAGGTCAAAAACCAGGTTGATGTCCCGGACAAGATTCAGGAACTGAAACACTACGGGATGCACCGTCACTTCACGGACGCCGGGTGCGTGCTGCTCTTCGGTGGTGGGACTAAGAAAGGACATCTCCACGGACTCACGGCCGACGAGCGTCCTTGCAAGACGATCAAAGATCGCGTCGTGATCGAAGACTTGCATGCGTCCATCCTGCGTGCGGTGGGAATTTCTCCGAAGTTGAGTTACGAAATTGAGAAGCGTCCGTTTTACGTCACGCGCGACGGCGAAGGTAAACCGATCATGGACTTGTTTGGGTGATTCAAGAGGGGCGATTTTTCCCCACGAGCCAAGGCGCTCGAAGACAACGGTTCAAAAAACCTCCGGCGTCCCTTCTTCCAGGATTTTCAGGTGATGGGTAATGCCGTCGCGGTGCGCGATTTCCCGCAACCAGCGCGGGGGTTCATCCATCGCTTCGAAGGAAAGTTTGAACGTGCCGTAGTGCATTGGCACCAGCCATTTGGCGCGTAAATCGCGAAAAACTTTCACCGCTTCGTCCGGCCCCATGTGAACGTTGCGAAAAGATTCCGGGTGATAAGCGCCGATGGGCAGCAAGGCGATCTCGGGCGGACAGCGTTCTCCGATTTGCTTGAAACCCTCAAAATAGGCGCTATCGCCGGCGTGGTAAATCCGCCGCCCCTGATGTTCCAGGATAAAGCCTCCGTAACCACGATGCTGGTCCCGCAACACGCGCGCTCCCCAATGTTTGCAGGGAGTCAACGTCACCTTCCAATCGCCATGTGAAAAACTTTCCCACCAATCCAACTCGATGATGCGCTCGAACCCAAGATCGTGCGCCAGGTCGCCAACGCCCCAAGGCATCACGCCGATCTTCGGGTGCGGCAAACGTCGAAGCGTTGGTTTGTGAAAATGGTCGAAGTGCGCGTGCGTCAGAAGGACGAGATCAATCGGCGGCAGATGATCGATCTTCAACCCGGAACGTTTGATGCGCTTCAACAGGAAAAGCCAGTTCGCAAAGTTAGGATCGATCAGAACATTCAGGTTGGTGAACTGCACCAAAAAAGAGGCGTGACCGATCCAGGTCAGCGCCACCTGACCATGAGTCAATTTCGGGAACTCCGGGCGTTTATGCTGGCCGATGCGTGGTGTCAACAGGGCTTTCCAGACCATTTCGTGGAAAAAGGTGCGCGGATTGAAGGCCTTGGTTGGAGTTAAATCCTTGAAAGTTCGCGGCATGCGCCGGCGAGGACGCTGCGAATGCTGGCCCGCAGATTTATTCATACTTCACTGGGATACCCATAGCTGATTTCTTTTTCAATATGCTTCAACTCACCCCGTTGAAACGGTTGTTGGCATTTGATGCGACATGATTTTAAACCGAAAGGCAAACTATGAAAAAGATTATTTTAGGACTTACCATCCTGGTTTTTGCCGGAGCGCGCGTTCAAACCGCCGCGGCTGGGGATCGCAAATGGGCGACCGCCGGTAAGATTCTAACGGGCGTCGCCGCTGCGGCGATTATAACCCATGCGATCGACTATCGACCGGCCTATTACTCAACTCCGTATTACGCGCCCCCTCCAACGGTTTATTACGCCCCGCCGCCTGTCGTTTACGCGTCAGCTCCGCGAGCGGTGTTCTGTCCGCCGCCGGTTTGCTCCTGCCCTGCACCGGTCGTTTCGTTCAGCTTCGGTACCGAAGGGTATTACCCGCACCATCACTACAACGGCGGCCATTATTGTTGGCAGTTGCATCACCGAGTTTGCCGATAAACTGCGGAAGAACTGAACTATGCAAGCCCGCCGGACGAAAAGCCGGCGGGTTTTTTGTTGGAATAAATGAGTTATCCTGTATTAACCGATGCATGGGCGACCTCAATTCTCAGCTCGATACTTTCTTGAGAAAGAAACCAATTCTTGGCCGCGACGTTTACCTTGCGAAAGGAGCGGCAGTGCTCGGCGATGTGACCATCGGCGATCATTCCAGCGTTTGGTACAACGCGGTCTTACGCGGCGACATCAACCGCATTGTCGTGGGCCATCACACCAACATCCAGGACAACGCCCTGATTCATGTGGAAGATGAGTTGCCCTGCCTGATTGGTAATTACGTTACCATCGGTCATCTGGCCATCGTACATGCCTGCACGGTGGGCGATGAAGTTCTGATCGGCATGGGTGCAACCATTCTGGATGGCGCGAAAATCGGCGAGCATTCGCTGATCGGCGCCAACAGTCTGGTCACTCAACGAACACAGATTCCGCCCGGCTCGTTAGTGCTCGGTTCACCGGCAAAAGTGGCGCGCGCTTTGAATGCGGGAGAACTCGATGGACTTCGAAACTCAGCCGAAAAATACGCGCGGAACGCCGCCTACTGCCTTCGCCACGCCATAAATGTGTCCGCACCACTCCCTTCGTAAAAAATGGGGGATGTGCGGTCAAACGCACAGTTTCCAAGTGGCTGGTTTTCTGCCATACTGCCAAGGACAAACAAAACCAATGACTGCGACAAGCATGATTCTGCGACACTGGTTTACGACAAGCGCGGGTTGGTTGCTTTCTCATGCTGCGAATCGGTTGACGCCGTTCATTGAAACGTATATCCTTTTGCCTGAACTGGAAGACGAAAAATCGGCCCAATGATTTTATGAAAAACTTTGTGTTGGCCTCGGACTGTTCCTCGTCACCTCCACGCGCTCGCCGGCAGGGATTTACCCTGATTGAACTGTTGGTGGTCATCGCCATCATCGCCATTCTTGCGGGCCTTTTGTTACCAGCGTTGGGCAAGGCCAAACTGAAGGCCCAGGCAGTTCAATGCATGAACAATAACAAGCAAATGACGCTGGCTTGGAGATTTTATGCTGACGACAACTCTGACAAGGTGACGCCGGCATGGGGAAATTCCGGCGAGTGGATGCCAGTGCCTGACATGCATTGGACCGGAAATGCGAAGGCCGATGGCGCATACCAATACAATTGGAATGCCGATCTTACCATTAAGAAAAGTCCGCTTTGGCCATACTGTGGGAACAACGCCGGCATCTGGCGGTGTCCCGGTGACAATAAATATCCTTGCATTCCTACAACGGGTCCTTACGCGGGCCAGTCCCTCCCACGCGTGCGTAGTATGTCCATGCTCAGTTGGTTTAATGGGAGCGACGCGGATTCGTTCAATGGGTGCCAAGGGTACACCAAGTACAAGAAAATGACCGATGTTTTGAAACCCGGGCCGGCGATGACCATTGTTTTCGTAGATGAAAGATGCGATAGCATCAATGATGGCGAATGGTGTACCAGCATGGCTGGCTGGGACCCCTCTGCGCCTGGGTCATGGGTGATTATCGATGGTCCAGGCAGTTACCATGGCGGAGCGTGCGGGTTTTCGTTTGCTGATGGCCACTCGGAAATCCATAAATGGAAGAGCTCCAAGACGACACCACCGATAGGCGGCGGCGGTTCCTGGATTTCTGAGCCAAATGGTGTTGATATTTATTGGTTGATGGAACATTCCACCCGGAAGCCCTGATCAACCTTTAACCTGCGCAACATGAAAACGACCAATTGGGGGTTGGCGATACTCACGGTTTTTTTTCTTGCCTCGGCCGGTTGCAGAAAGTCGGAGCAAGCGGTAGCACCTCCGCGGGAGTTTTTTGGCGTCAAGGTGGATTTGCCAAGCCTGGAAGCGGATTTCGCCAACGCCGGCCCGGAGGTGCAGGACAGCGTGTCCTCGATAAAAAGTTTTTTTCGCTACGGGCAATTCGCGCGAGCGATGGTGGAACTGAATAAGCTCTCCAATACTCCCAATCTCACCAAGCCCCAAAAGAAGCTGGTTAATGACTTGCTCGAGCAGACAAAGCAAGTGATCGCTAAGTCGCCCCCACCGTCCGGACAGTAATCCGGCGGGTCAGTGGAAAAGCTGGCTGGCCTCGCGGCTCGGCGGTTCGTGCGCGGGCAGTCGCGCTGGAGGATGTTTTTGAACCGGCAAAAAAGGGATAATTCAGTTTCGCCCCTGACCTGAAACCGGCAGCGGGAAGGCCGCATCGGTTCAAAAAAACGGAGATGGATTGCGAACAAGCCCAGGAGTCCCAAACTCACCCACGCCGCAGTAAATTCGGCGCCGCTCCGCCCATGCGCGCCATCATTTTTTGGAACTTGCCCATCTTTTTCATCATCTGCTGCATCTGACCAAATCGGTTGAGCAGGCTGTTCAATTCCGTTACGGAGACGCCGCTGCCTTTGGCGATGCGAATGCGCCGTTTGGCGTTGAGGAGCTGTGGATTGCGCCGCTCCTGGAACGTCATCGCGCAGATCATCCCCTCCATCCGCCGGAATTCTTTTTCCTGTTTGTTGAGGTCGCCGCCCTTCAGCAGTTGATCGCCACCGGGTAACAGGCCGACAAGACTTTCGAGCGAGCCCAGCTTTTTGAGCTGGCGCAGTTGTTCCAAAAAATCCTCCATCGTGAACTGCCCTTTGCGCAGCTTTTCTTCCATGCGCCTGGCGTCGTTCAAATCCACCGCTTCCGCCGCGCGCTCGACCAGACTGACAACGTCGCCCATGCCGAGAATGCGCGAGGCCATTCGCTCCGGATGAAACGGCTCGAAGTCTTCCAGCTTTTCGCCTACGCCGACAAATTTGATCGGCTTGCCAGTAACTGCTTTCAAACTCAGCGCCGCGCCGCCGCGGGCGTCGCCGTCAAGTTTGGTGAGAATGGCTCCGCTGATGTTCAATGCTTTATCAAAATGCGTGGCGACGTTCACCGACTCCTGGCCGGTGGCGGCGTCAAGCACGAGCAGAATTTCCTGCGGCTTCACGAGCTCGCGCAGGCGAACGAGTTCCTGCACGAGCGGCTCGTCAATCTGCAACCGGCCGGCGGTGTCGAAGATCAACGTGTTGCGATTGTTTGCTTTTGCGAAGTCGAGCGCTTCGCGGGCGATTTTCGAAACGTCCTGCTCACCGCGTTTGACGAACGTGGGAATATCGAGTTGTTTGCCGAGCGTTTCGAGCTGATCCATTGCGGCGGGGCGATAAACGTCGGCCGCGACGAGCAACGGTTGGCGGCCTTGCTTGTGGAGCAGCCGAGCGAGTTTGCCGCTGGAAGTCGTCTTGCCCGAACCGTGCAGTCCCACCATCAGGACGCACGCCGGATTCCCGCTCAAGTTGAGTCCGGCATTGGCCGAGCCGAGCAACTCCACCAGTTCGTCATGGATGATTTTGATGATTTGCTGGCCAGGTTGGATGCTTTGAACGACTTCCGCGCCCATGGATTTGGCTTTGACACGCTCGATGAAGTCGCGGGCAACCTTGAAATTTACATCGGCTTCGAGCAATGCGAGCCGGACTTCGCGTAAGGAATCGCTGACGTTGGCTTCGGAAATTTTTCCCAGACCGCGCAGGTTGCGAAATGTATTCTGAAGTTTGCCGCTCAAGGAATCGAACATCAGCAAACGTTAGGACAAGGAGAGTAGGTTGACAAGCGCGAGGGCGTTTGGCTTAATCGCCGTCCGCTTCGACGCGGTTTTGGGCTGGTAGGTTACCCAAGTGGCCAACGGGGGCAGACTGTAAATCTGCTGGCTTACGCCTTCGATGGTTCGAATCCATCACCTACCACCATTCGTCATTTACACAATTATTACAGGCATATCGTGGGTTTTCAGCATTTTAAAACCGGCGAGTCATAACACAAAGTCATAACTCGTTCAACGTTATCCGCCAGTGTTAAACGGTGTTCAAGGATGTCTGCGGAGACGTTCGACGGCGGTCATGCAGTGGTCCTAAAACAGACCCCGGTGATCGGCGCAGCTTGATAAAGATGAAGGTCCATAAAGACGGCAGGACCAGGCGGGAGCCCGAGGTCGAGGAGGCTACGCGCACACACTCCCGCACCCACCCCAACTCGGCTACGATTTTGCATTTTGGGAAGACCGAGTTTACCGGCAAACCCAACGCGACCTCCTTGCGCGCAGCAGCGTGGGAGACCTTTCGGCGAACGCAAGAAGGCTACCTCTGGTAGCCGTGGTCGTGCCCCCGATAATCGTGGTGTTCGTACCGGTAGTTATATCCGTACCCATAACGGAACGGTGGCGGGCACGGCTCCACGAATACGCGTGGCGGGCAAAACGGCGGTTCTATGACCACCGTGGCGGGGTAAGGTTCAGACGCGAATATCGGTGGCGCTAGGACGATGTGCGGCAAGGGGGGCAACGGAAGAAACGGAAGACCGAACCTCAGGTTGACGCCGGCTTGGGACATCGCCACACCACCTACCAGAACGGCTGCTGCTAACATTAGTTTTTTCATATGCAAGATGAGACGGAAACCAGATGGAAATGTTCGCAGGCTTCAAACCATTTTGGCATTTTCTCTTTGAATAAAGCGAACCCGCAAACGTCTGCGCGCCCAACCCAAGCCACCCACCACGACGAGGTGCAGTTAGGCAAACAGAATTGAAACAGCCGTCTGCTGGGAGCCCTTTACCTCGGGAGTCTGCTCTGAGATTATGCCCGCGTGATTTTCGGAATAAACGCCACCAAGACCAATATCGTTATTGCTGAGACCAGAGGTGCCGGGAGCAAGTTTGCTATCTCTGCCATCCGATCGATTCCGTTTCAGATCCGCTTCGGGGAAGACCTGGCGAACCTGTTGCAAACTCTCTGCGCGCTTATGGATCGCAAGGGAAAGGGCGCAGGTTCGGTGATCGCGCTATTGAAATGCTCCTCCGGCCGGTTCGGTTCCTGCCTGGAAGCGATCAAGGGAGAGGCAATGGTGGAACTTGCGGCTTTTCAACTAGGCCTTCGGGTCGTCAAGTTTGCGCCCCAAAGTCTCAAAAAGCCGCTCGGTTGTGCAGCGGATCAAAAGTGGCGGGACCGCGCCGCTGAACTGTTCAATCCTGGCGGCAAACGAGAGAATTGGTCCAAGGGGGCGGCCGGAGCCGTCGCCGTTGCCTTTAAAGTTGCTGAATTATGAATACCAACATCGCCGGATTAATTGTCAAAACCCTGGCGGCCGCAGGCGTCAAACGCATTTACGGCGTCGTCGGCGACTCGCTGAATGGGCTCACCGAGGCTTTGCGAAAACAAACCGCCATCGAATGGGTACTGGTCCGTCACGAAGAGGTCGCGGCATTTGCCGCCGGCGCGGAGGCTCAGCTGACGGGTTCACTTACCGTTTGTGCCGGAAGTTGCGGACCCGGTAACATGCATTTGATCAATGGACTCTATGATTGCCATCACAGCCGGGTGCCAGTGCTCGCCATCGCCGCGCAAGTGCCCAGCAAAGAAATAGGCAGCGACTATCACCAGGAAACGCGACCGGAAACCCTATTCAAGGATTGCAGCCACTTTTGCGAGGCGATCTCGAATCCCCTGCAAATGCCCCGGATACTTGCCCTCGCAATCCAGTCGGCCATCGGCTTGCGTGGCGTTTCAGTCATTACCATCCCCGGAGACATTGCCTTGCTGGATGCGCCGACGGACGAACCTCG
>PLJQ01000078.1 GCA_003140275.1 Limisphaerales bacterium | reverse complement strand
CGGAGCGCGAACGTGTTTCGCGTTGGCTTGAATCCAATACTCGCAACGTCCACCGAAATGCAGCCGTCCGGCTCTTGTTCACGGTCGCTGGAAAACCCGGCGGGGATTGTGCCAAACAGGGGAATATCCACAATGTTGCTGCGGTGTTTTGCCAATGGAGACGTAACCCGAAGCGATCGTGCTTTGCCGGAGTCAGATTCGAGATAACCTTTCTGTCGCAACAGTCGGAGGTGGTTGGTTACTGCATTTACGCTGCGAAAGTGGAAATGGTCGGCAATTTCCTGATATGTCGGCGCGCTTCCGTGCCGCTGGCGCTGGCTTTCAATGAAGTCGGCTAGTTTTCGTTGTTTGGCAGTCAGCGGTTGCACAGTGTGTAAATATACACTATATCTGATTGCGTCAACGAATTCTGATTGCGACGAAAACGGACAGTGGGTCTTTCGTTGCCTGAGTCAGCGGAGTAAAATTGCCTCGTGCCAGCGTCCCAAACATTGTTGTTTCCCGACCCACGCCCGCTCGTCGAGCGGTTGGGCCGGGATTTTTTCCGGCAATTGACCGGGCGTCCGGGCGTTTATCTGATGCGGGATACTGCCGAAGTCGTGCTTTACGTGGGCAAGGCCAAGAATCTGCGAAAGCGGCTGACCAGTTATCGGGTGGCCAATCCCGACCGGTTGGGACGCCGACACCTTCGTTTGTTGCGGCAGGTGGTGCGGATTGAATTGCAAGAATGCGCGGATGAAATGGAGGCGCTCGCCAAGGAATCCGGTTTATTGCGGACGCTAAAACCCAAATTCAATCGCGCTGGTGTCTGGCCCGGCACTCCCCGCTGCATGACCTGGCGCTGTGCCGGCCGGGCGCTGGAACTGGCAATCGCAGAAACGCCCATGATGGGCTGGCATGTATTCGGACCATTCGGCAGTGGGGTAATCTTTTTGCGCGCCGCAATAGTGCGTTTGCTTTGGTTTGCGTTAAATCCTGCATCGGAGTCAACCACCCTGCCGCTGGGGTGGTTGCATGGACGATTGGGAACAATCACACGCATTGCTTATGGGCGGGCCATTGAATCAAGCCACAGCGAAGTGGAGATGATGCTGGCGAAGCTGTTTGAAGGAGACGCTGACGGATTTGTCGTTTGGATTGGCGAACGAACAAAGTCGTTGGTTCGAGCTTACGATTTGGAAATTCGGAATAATGACCTGGAAACAGTGGTCGGATTTATACAGGCCAAGGCGCGTCGCACCGTGCCGTTCAACACACCAGATCAAAGCGTTGAGGATCAACGGATGAATCTGGATTTAATGTTGCCATTCCCGGATGCGGACTGGAAACACTCATGAATGTCCCAGTTTCAAAACCAGTCCACACGGTTCAGGTGCGCGAGTTGGTTGAGTTTGTTTTGCGGCGCGGCGATTTGGGTGGCGAGCGTCAATTCGTGGGTTCGGATCGCGCCCTGTCGGGAATCCGGGCTCATCAAAAAATCCAACGCTCCCGCCCAGCGGGTTATCAGAAGGAAATTCCGGTTGCGCATGCGGTGGATACGGGCGAATTCATTCTGCAAGTCCGGGGACGCATTGACGGTTTGCTCACCACCCCACTTGAAGTGCTGCTGGAGGAAATCAAAACCGTGCAGGGAACTTGGGGTCATCAGGCAGATCCATTGCACTGGGCGCAAGCCAAGTTTTACGGCTTCATTCATGCAGATGGACATGCGTTGAACGAACTCGCCATTCAACTGGCGTATCTGGAGTTGGAAACCGGCAAGGTGACGGAATTTCGCCAGACATTTTCATTCGCCGAACTATCCAATTTCTTTGCCGCAACAACGGCCCTCTATGCGGATTGGCTGCGGGAACGTCACCGATGGTGTCAGGAACGGGACGAGACCATCCGCGCGCTGGCGTTTCCCTTCCCTGCCTATCGTCCGGGACAGCGTGAACTGGCCGTTGCCGCCTATCGGGTCCTGGCCAATGGCGGACGACTGTTCCTCGCCGCGCCGACGGGCATCGGAAAAACCGTCTCCGTGCTGTTCCCGGCAATCAAAGCGCTGGCTGAAGGAAAACTCGAACGTATCTTTTACCTGACGGCACGCACGGTCGGGAGAGCGATTGCCGAGAAAGCATTGACGGACTTACGCCAGGCTGGATTGAAGCTTCGCTCGGTGACGCTGACGGCCAAGGAAAAAGTCTGCGTTCGTGGCGGCCAGTCCTGCGATCAACTTACCTGTCCCTTGGCCCTTGGTTATTATGACCGTATCAAGCCCGCGATCCGCGAGGCCTTGGGACGGGAAGCAATCACCCGCTCCGCCCTCGAAGCCGTGGCTCAGAAACATCAGGTTTGTCCCTTNNGTTTATTTGCGCCGGCACTTCGCCGAAAACGGGGGCGAATATGTTTTCCTCGTTGATGAAGCTCACAACCTGGTGGATCGCGGCCGGGAAATGTTTTCCGCCGATTTAGATGGCCGGGAGATTCTTGAGGTAATGCGGGCCGTCAAACAGGCAGTGCCGCGCTGTGCCAGAGCGTTGGCGAAGTTGCATTCAGCAATGCGTAAGCTGGGCGATCCCAGCGCACATCCTGACGAAGCGATTGAGGCTTCAAATCCATCCGTCGAACTCAATTTGTTTCCAGCTCAAGCCGCCGTCGTCAGTGATGGAAAAAACGGTGGCAGCTCGAGCCGCGAATTGCCCGACGCTTTAATCCCTTTGTTGGAAACCGCGCTCGCTGAAGCGGAGGCCTGGCTTGTCCAAAATCAACCAGCCAGGTTTAGAGATGATTTACTAAGGGTCTATTTCAGACTGCATTCGTTCCGGCGCACCGCAGAAGTTTACGACGACCGTTATGTGACCATCATGGAAAATGTACCGACCGTGAAGGTGCGGCTTTTTTGTCTCGACCCATCTCACCTGCTTCGGCAGGCGCTGGAACGGGGCAACGCGGCCATCTTCTTCTCCGCGACTCTCACGCCGATGGACTATTATTTCACCCTGCTCGGCGGCACGCCGGAAGATTCCGTGTTGCAATTGGCTTCGCCTTTCCCGTCTGAAAACCTGGCGGTGCTGATTCAAGATCGGATTCAAACCCAATTTAAGGGTCGAAGTGAATCGCTCGGGGACGTGGTGGCGGCAATCGGAACTATGGTGGAAGTGCGAGGGGGCAACTACTTGGTCTATTTTCCTTCATATCAATATCTCAACAACGTGCTGAAGCAATTTCAAATTTGTTATCCGTTGGTTTCGGTTCTCGTTCAACGATCCGGCATGACCGAATCGGAGCGCGATTCCTTCCTGGCCACCTTTTCAGTTGAGCATGGCCAAACCGTCGTCGGCTTCGCCGTGTTGGGCGGAATTTTCGGCGAAGGCATTGACTTGGTAGGCGAGCGTTTGATCGGAGCGGTTATCGTCGGCGTGGGCCTGCCGCAACTTTGTATCGAACGGGATTTGATCCGCGACTATTTCCAGCGGCAAAACGTTACAGGGTTTGATTATGCCTACACCTTCCCCGGGATGAATCGCGTGCTCCAAGCTGTCGGAAGGGTGATTCGTTCGGAAAGCGATCACGGGGTGGTGCTGCTAATCGACGCCCGCTTCAATGAATTACGTTACCACCGTCTGTTCCCGGCTTGGTGGAAATTCATTCGAGTCCGGCATTCGTCCGCGCTTGAAGAAGCAGTCGGCAGTTTCTGGAAACGCTGGTTATGATAAATACCAAGGCAGAATCAACCTCAATCCTTCTGCCCCACTTGGGGAGAGGGTGGGGCGCGCGTCTGTAATTTTACTTCGGTTTGTCCGCCAGTACCAGCGGCGAGACGGACGGGACATCCAGCAGCCGCGGGTTTTTGAAGCCGGCCTGCCGCAGCCATTGGCTCATTTCGCTGAAGGTGTAAGTATCGCCGGCTTCCGTGTTCACATGCATGTTGACGGCGAAGATAAGCGCGGCGGGCGGGCCGGTGCGTTCTTCATTT
>PLJQ01000315.1 GCA_003140275.1 Limisphaerales bacterium | reverse complement strand
AAACCTATGAGACGCCAGTGAAAGTAGATGTTGCGCGATAACGAACCCGAAACCATCACAGCATTGGTGCATCCATCAAACACACAATCCTCCACTGTTGCATCCCATGGGTCCGTAGCATTAACTCCAACCCCACAATTGACCATGGTATTGTTGATGAAGACTGAACTTCCCGCACCGGCATAGCTGCCGACCTGCATGAGAAACGCGTTTCCTGTGAGATTTTGAAATAGATTTGCCTCGATTATCGGATAACTATAACCATATCCAGTGGAAGTTTGCCTGCACCCACTCCCACTGTATGAGGATTGTCCGGAAATATTTATGACACATCCGTGGACCGTGCCGTTGAACACGCAATTTTTGATCACCGGATTTAGCGTGTCGGTTGTATACCATGAAAAACATGGAAAACCTCCACCTTGCGATTGCCCTTGTGCCAGGCCATAAATCGCCTCTTGGACGCAATTGCTAAAAGTGCAGTTCATAATTTCTACGGGCATAGTCACGGCAAAATCATTGTATCCGGAGCTTGTTTCCGCTACAACCATCATAATCGCGGTCTGCGCGTTCGCGAAATCGCAATACTTGAAGCGGTTGGTTCCAGTCTCATTTTCAACATAGATCGTGTTGTAATAGTTGGTGGTGGCTGGCCACCCTTGTATCGTGATCCTCTGGGTTGGCGTGCCCACAGCCTGAATGAGGTTCCCATTGGCTGTGACAGTCACGTTCGACTCGATATCAAAAACAACGCCAGGTTGGAGGATTAGCGTCGAAGTAACGGTGCAGTTGGCCACTGCGATATAAGGATTACCCGCTGGGGTCCATGTCCCTCCAATGTTGCCTTGAACAATTGTCTGCGCACTGGCAATGTTAGTGAATTCTAATAACATTAGCATCGACGCTAAGACAAGAGTGAAGCTTTGAACTGGGCTGGTGTTTGATTTCATAAGAGGAGGTTGGGTTACCTTTTTTCGTTGATTTTTAAGTTTATTACCAAAATCTGAAGTGCTGTCAATTAGCAACGCTTGGACGTTACAAGTTGGAATTTCCCATTTGGCTTCTTGCCCGCCCGCGACCAGCGTGGGCTGTTTCTCAGGATCTTGACTCCCCTCTGAATTGTTGCAAGTATTTTTCATCGTCTTTCAGTTTCCATGCTCTGTTTTTGTTGTTCCGAGGCTCGCTTAATCCGTTTTGAGCATCACTCACGCTTGTTCTCACGCCGAACCATTAACTTTCGGGCTGAACAAGTTTCACCTAATTCTCCACCTAAAGTCTCACCTGACGGGCAGTTTGGAGGCGGTAACGGGGCAATGCGTAGCGGTGAACGAGCGGTCGAAAAAGTTGCTTGAACCCTTGTAAAATCAAGCTAGAGTAAGCCTTGTAACAGAGTGTGTTAGGCTCGGAACGGTAAAGCTTCCTCGTCCGATTCCGACCCTCGCCTCCAGGTTTTGTTGCGTGAGCAGCAAGGAGTTAAGCCGGGCGGAACGGCCACTGTCAGTGAAAGTGTCAGTGAATTGAGGTGGGTAAACACTACTCGCCACAATTCGCTAAAACTCTCCTGAAACTCGCCCACTACTCGTTAACGTGAGTAAGGCGGACAGGGGCACGATTCATAGCACTGTTATGAATCATCGTTACATCCTGTTCCGCCGCGCTGGGGTTTTCTATTCCCAAGACACCACCACCGGGAAACAAATCAGTCTCCGCACGAAGAACGGATCAGAGGCCGCCACCCTGCTGCATTCCAAAAACGAAGCGCACCGGCAGCCCGTCCTCAATCTGCAAATCGCCCGGACGTATCTCACCGCCTCCGACCCCGAAGTGGCAAAGCGCACCTGGCAGATGCCAATGGATGAAATGACCAAAACCAAGACCGGCGCCACGCGCATCCGCCACGAACGGGCGATGAAGGACACGGCATTTGATCTCATCCGCCACCGGCCAATTATCGAAACCCACTCCGCGCATTTATTGAAAGTGCTGGAAACTGGCACCGTCTCCACCAATGTCTATCTGCGACGGCTTTACAACTTCGCCTTGGACATGAACTGGCTGCCGTGGCCCATCCTGCCCAAGAAACAGTGGCCGCAAGTGCGCTTCAAAGAAAAACGCGCCATCACGTTGGCGGAACACCAAAAGATTGTCGCCGCCGAGGGGAATCCCGAACGGAAAGCCCTTTACCAGTTGTGCTGGCATTTGGGCGCGAGCCAGGGCGACATCGCCAGTTTGAAAGGCGAAGACGTGGACTGGACAAATAACACGGTGAGTTTCTTCCGTAAAAAATCCGGCGTGCCCGTCCTTGTCCACTTGGGCGTGGAAGTCTCGAACCTTTTCAAAGATTTGCCCGCCGAGGGCGTTTTGTTTCCGTATCTATCCCGAGTGCGGGCCGGAGATCGCGCCACAGAGTTCAAGCAACGGTGTCAGAGGTTGGGTATCAAAGGTGTCACGCTTCACAGCTACCGCTATGCCTGGGCGGAACGGGCCAAGACTTGCGGATACCCGGAACGGTTCGCACAGGAGGCTCTGGGCCATAACAGCAAGGCAGTGCATCGTGCGTATGCAAAGCGGGCCTTGATGAAAATCCCATCACTGGAGGATTATGAACAACGCGCAGCGTAATAGATGCTAACGTAGAATTCAGCGACCCGGCCTGCGGGGCCTTACCTATCACTCGCACCGCGCCGGAGCTTTCACACGGCCTTCACGCATGGTTACCCCAGGCCGTCATGACTCCAAAAAGAAAATATCTCCAAACGGTGACCTCGCTGATGCTGTGATAAGCTTCGGCTCTGCATGGTATAAGCCAAGTATGTAGTCGGCAAACTTCCAAGGGTCGAGGCAAATGCAGCGAGTGCCCTTGATGTCGCGAAATACTGGCAGATGTCCATAATCGCCAGAGAACAACCACTTGGTCTTGCCATCCAAAGGCATCCCGAGATGCATGAAGCCATTGCGAAACATATCCCAGAAAACGCTTCGCTGGTGCGCGTCAGTGAGACCCAGCATCGCCCCGATCTCGGCCTTCACGTTCACATTCTCTTTGCCGCACTCCTCACCTCGAAGCTTGATGCGCCCGATGGCTGCTCGCTCAACGAGCGGTAATGCAATCATGAATGCAGCAATACCGCCGTCACCTCTCGGAAGGAGTCGGAGGACATTCACTGCGCCTGTGAACCAGCGATAAAATAAGAATTCAGGGCTGTCTGGCATACGTTGGCGTGGTCGAGTGGCCTAACACGCGACCTGTTAGGCTCCAATTGCATCTCTGATCTGTTTCAAAATCGTCTGTGCCATCTTATCGTCATCTTGCCCCGCTATTTTGTGATGCCAAGTAATTGTGAACTCCGGCCGAAGAGCCTCAACAATAACAACCGTGCTGCCTCTGGTTCTCGTGCAGCAAACAATAATAACGCATCCACGCTTCTTGAATATCTTGATGCTGTCGTCAAGTCTGCTTCCAGGATCGCCCTGACTCTCAATGCCAATCAGAACACCGTCAATTTCTATAATCACGGTGAAATCCACGCCGACCGGATGGATAATCTCTATGTGCGCCTTCGGGTAAGCCTTGATCAAAAGGTCATACAACTTCCGAAGGGTCGTGCTCTTGCCTGAGTTGGCTGTTCCGTATAATGCGATAATTTGCTTTTTCATAAAGTGGAGACGTTTGTAGCCTAACATTATTATTAGGACAAACTGCATGCACAACTTTGTGTAAAATTGATTTTTACACGTGCGGCTGGAATCATGGATTTATGAAGCCAGACTCGCGAATTTCTATCAAGGATTATCCTCCAGACTAAAACTCAATACGGGTCTTCCGAACTCGGAAGCAACTCACGCTGAAGGCTGTCTGGCGACGGCGGAACGGGCCAAGACTCGCGACCGCAAGCTCACACCGTCAGTGTGATTGCCTGCCCCGCATGACCGTTCGGCGAACCGTTCACCGGACGGGTTTTCTTGCTGGCATTCTGCTTATGCCAGTGATGATTGATCGCCGTCGTTACTTTGACCAGCCAAACGCGGTCTTTGACGAGTTCAAGCAGTTCCGCCGTGGGAAAAAACTTGACGCCATTGGCGGGAGGATTGCCGAGCGGCTTAAGGAGACGGGCCGACACCAGAATCGGAACGTCGTGCGGCTGACAGTTGATGACTNNTCGTCGGCGTACTCGAGGTCGCTGCCGACGGGCACGCCCATCGCGATGCGCGTCACCTTGACGCCGAGCGGCTTGAGCAGCCGCGCCAGGTAGATGGCCGTTGCCTCGCCTTCGACGTTGGGGTTGGTGGCCAGCGCTTGTTCCGCCGTCAGGCGGGCGGGAAGCTGCCGCAGCAGCAGAAGAAACCGATGTTGGTCGTCTCTCATTTTCGATTCCTCGGACGATTTGACGTAATTCGCGGGAGCGTGCCAAGCGGCCCCGCATGATACCGGCGGGGAGTTTGCGGATTGGCTTGTCTCTCAGTCTGGGTAGGATTTGAATTTAGGCCGGATATTATCCTGCGTAATGCCGGGTCAAGATTATTGACGATTTCGCGCAGCGTCCTGTTCTGCTGATGTTGCGGCTGTCCCGTCACCGCGGCGGCGATCGCTTGGGTATGCGTGGAATTGGGCGAGGAATTGTCGCGGACTGCTTCGCTTATACGCCCGCCTTCGATTCGGGCATCAATGGCGTCAAGCACCCGGCTTCGGAATTTCCAAGCAGCAATTACGCCTTTGACGAAATGCGAAATTCCAGACCCTATGAGCCAAACCGACAGTGGCAGATCGAATGGAGACACGATGAGGCCGAGAATGAAAAACAGACCGGATTCAAGGATACATGATTCAAAAAATTGGCTGGCGCTGATCTGAGCGGCATCAATGTTTCCCAAAATCCACGGTACGCCGTTAGATTGGCTGTGCATACCAGCATACCCACGGCGAGCCATCGAAAGAAAGTGATAAAAAACGAGGCAAAAATAAGCACTGAGATAGTACGGCAACAGAGGTGATCTCTTTTCGGAAGCACCGCCCTCTATGACCATTGTGTAAAGAGAGCATGAAAACCAACCGGCAACGAGATGGCCGATGTAGCGCACGCCAAACGAGTGTCGGCAAAAAACCTCTGCGTTGATCGCCAATAACTGGTAGGCAATTTTAGCGCTGGCTAAAGCCCACTTTGAGATGGTTTTTATTTGTGGCATGCCAAATTCGTCCACCTTGGAATGTGATTGCCTCCACGCAGTAACCATGTTCCGGGCCGCCTTTTCGCAGGCTGGTGAATTGCTGGGGCAACACCTCAAAATCAAGTGAATCGCTCGCGCCGAAATTTTTTGAAACGCTTTGCCTGCCGGTCATGCCTTCGCTGGTCGAAGTGCCGGCGCTGCCGCGAAACTGCCAACTCTTGGAAAAAAGCTCCGCCGCCCAATTGTTGGTCATGGGATCGCCGTTGGCGTGGAAAAATTTGGTTTGTAAATTTCCCATGACGCTGTGCGTTTCGGCCTGACCCAGCTGCGAATGGTAAGCGCCAACATTTTGGCTTAAATAGACAGTGGCGACCCGGGCGCCACGCGCGGTGGACTGAAAATCGGCGTCGGTTGCCGTGGTGAAAAATTGCGCCTCGTCGCACCAGAGAAATGCCGGGCGAGGATGACGGCGGACATCGCGACGCTCGCTCGCCCGCTGCCATATAAATTTCATCATCGTCTGGGAAAACTGGCCGATCTCGGCATATTCTTTGACGGGCAGGTCGAGCACGAGCACCGCGCCTTCGTGGGTCAACTCCGGCACAATGTTTGTCGTGGTGCAAAATAATTCGCGAAGTGTGCCGCGCAGAAAAATATCCATCATGCTGGTTAAGCTGGTGACAATGATGCTCCGCGTTTTAGAGGACAACGCCGGGATCTCACGCAACCAATATTTAACCGCATGGGCAAAGTCATTGGCTTGGCGCGGCGACTTGGGCCTGGCTTCACCTTCTCGAATGCAACGCCAGCAAAGGGACGATTGTTGCCACGCCTCGGACCCGACTTCTTCCGGCGTGGACGGCGCCGTGACTATCACGTCATAAATTTCCTGAAGCAACAACCGCCCCCGGGCAATGGCGACAAGGTCGATGCAGTTGCGCAACAGTTGCTTGGTGGTGCGTTCCCAAAAGTCCTGGGCTGAATTATGTCCGCGCTGCCGTTCGGCTACCTGCATGATGGTGGTAAAAAGCCGCACCAGATTCTCCGTGAGGCCGGCCCCCGCTCCCGGCCGGGTGAATTCATAATTCAGGAAATTGAAACGGTAAGGCTGTTGCGGCCCGAAAATGATGAGCGAGTCTGAACGGTTGGTTTGCTGGCAATAACGCCTCCATAGTTCCGCCTCGTCAGGTTTGGCGCACAAGACCAGCCCGCCAAAGCCGGCCGATAAGAACGCCTTCGCCAAAGCTTGTCCGCTCCCGCTTGTTTTTCCCGAACCCGTAGCCCCAAAAATCGCCGTGCCTTCGCAGGCGTTTCGAATCGTCCACGGATCGTTTTTACCCAACCAAAGCAAGGGAGCATCCAAAGGGTCAGGTGCGACCATTCGCGCTGGTGTCGAACGCAATGGATTTTGTAGCAGATTGAAAAAGCCGTTCATGAGTCCGTGTCCGTTTCAGGTTCATCAGGTTCATCAGGTTCAAGGTCTTCATCAGGTTCACGTTCCTGATCCAGTTCCCGGGTGGCCGTCGTCGATCTTTGAGGAACGTCGTATTTAGCCATGATGTCGTTGCTGGCGTGCCGGTTTTCACACGTCGCTATTTTCTGGTCAAAATCGTTTGCAATCGTTCGATGCGCCCGGCCAAAGCGGTCACTTGTGAACTCAAGATTTCGATGCGCCCCGCTCCATCGGTCAGCCGCCTGATTAAGTCGGCAATGGAGAGGGTCAATCGCTGTTCGCGTTCCCGCGATTGGACTTCCAATCGTTTGAGAGCGGCAAGAAGATGAGTTTCCAATTCTGTCATAAAGAAAAGATTGGTTTTGGTCGGGATTGGGAGGGAGACCGTAACGGTTGTGGTTGAATTCCGCCCGGTCATTGCAGAGAGAGATTAATTTTCTGGCAAAAACCGGGGCTGGATCGGGATTGGGCTTCTGCGTCGGTAAAATATCCGCCTGACGCTCCGGCCATTTTTCTGCATACCAGGCCCCGCGCAATCGGAATCGCTCACCGGTAATCGGTTGCAAAACCGTAAGATAGTCTTTCCCTTGACGAACAACGCGAAATCCCGCCGATTGGAGTTCTTGAACCACGTCCTTCCGACTATTTAATTTGCCCGCTTGCGCTTTTCCTTCGATGAATCCATTGATTGCTTCCCGAACGCGCGCGTTGGATTTGCTCCATGATTTTCCAGGAACGGTTTGCAGTTTCGCCATCACAGAGGGAACTGATAATGTCCGGCGACGGGCGGGGTCATCAGGATCGGACAATCCGTGCTCGGCATTGATTTTGGAACGAAAGGTGTCAAACAGAGTTCGCGATGCCTTGCCAGGCGGGGCAATATTCAAACTTTTCCCTGTCGAAAGTTCTACGCGTGGCACTACAAAATGAATCTCCTCTCGTCCCGTATGTCCATGTCGTATCCATAGAATGTTGTAACGATCGGCGGACAAGCCCGCAAACGCAGTGGACTCAAATTCATCCATGATTTTTTTCTCCATTTCGGGTGTGATGCGCTCACCCGCGCTGAAACTGAGAACGCCAGACGTGTAGCGCCATTCGAAAGGCACTGAATCAATCAGTCTTTGCGTGACCGTTGGATTGCCCCGCACCACCACCGGCAAGGGGATCCGTCGGACGCCTGAACGGTTCTTTTCACCAAGGAGGTAGTTGAAGGCAGCNNCGTGGCCAGCGCTCCGTTCGGACAACAAGTAATTGATTGCGCCTTGCGCCAAGCCCTTTCCATGTTTGGAGAATCCAACAATCACAAATTACTCCGTAGCTATTCGCCCCGTCTGTTTCTGAAGCTCGTGTTCCAGGCTTTTCAGGTGCGCCAGTATTTCGATTGCCGTTTCGGGTTGAGGCATCCCTTCAGCACGCCGCGCGATGAGGTTTAGATTATTAACAGCCATCGCCAAGAGCCGACAATGCTTGCAATCCATGGGGTGGGATACGTACCGTCGAGAAGAGGAAAACAAACGATCTCGAATGAGTTTTGAAAGGCCGCGCCCGGTCTTGCCATTGTCCTTTAACGGTGACGAGAGTTCATTCCATTCGGCTTCAGTCAGCCTGACTTTTATGATTTCTGTCCGCTTCGGTTTCATGGCGTCGCTGGGGTTGGAGGGGTGCAAAGCCCCCTTTTGGTTTTCTCCGTCGCCCACGCCGTTGTGGGCCACGGAGTAGCCTTGTTGTGGTTGAAAAAAGCGGCCGGATGACCGCGCAACATCGTGTTTCGTTGTCATAAATCAGGGAGTGATTTCGCGGGTGTCGGCAAATGCTCCCTTGCGGGAAAAGAGATTGCCGGTGCCCAGGCAATCCGGGCAGGGACGTGCATATCCGGTGTCGGGATGTTCAGGTTCTTGACGACGCCAGATCGTTTCGTCGAAGAAAATTTGACCGGTGGTATTTTCGGCAAATGCTTCGGTGAAATGATCAAGACCAAGAAGCTTATCTACGTCGGGATGGCAGCGGACCAGGGCCAGATTCCGGTTGCCCATGCGCTCCAAGAGACTCCCCCAAATGGGATGCTGCGTTTGGTGATGGAGTATCGCCAACACGATTGTGGTGGTAAGCGCATTGAATCGCGGAGTGGAGGTAATCGGACTGCCAGACGATCCCACGTCATTCTTGAAACCCTTTTCCAGATACGCGCTGTATCTCGCGGAGAGAATACAGCGATGGCAGGCTTTTGTAGTTCGTTGATCGAGAAAACTGACTTCGCCGCCGAGCGCGCCTCTGTAAGTCTGGCAACTGACGCTTGGCAGTCCGAAATGTAAGGATAGCAGATTGACACGCGCTTGCGCGTGAAAATCGTCAGTTCCTCCGACGATGACGGTCATTTCGGGCACCTGGCCACCCAACCGAAACAATTTTGGTATAGGGTCAGAGGCCAATTTTTTGAAAGTGCGGTCATCAATGTCTTGGAGTCGTCGTTGGCGCGTTACGACGCGAACCTTTGGATTGACGTTTCGCAACCGCCGCGCCAAGCACTCAACTTTTGGGCGGTCAATGTCGCGTTTGTAGTAGTGTTGCGTCGCGAGGTTGCATGTCTCGACGATTCCCGGATCAATCAAAACGAATTCGCCCACCCCCGCCCGCGCCAGGTCCTCACAACCTGCCGCCCCGCTGCCGACCCCGATCCAGATAACTCGGGAGGAGGCGAGGCGCTCCATGTCGTAGGCTGCCCTCACACGGCTGAATAGCTCAAAATCGAACTCTGTGACGATTTTCGTCTTGTCCTGAATTTGAAATTGCAGGCTCTGGATTTTTACGCCGTCTTTTTTCCGTTCAGCGGCGAACATTCTCATGGAAAAATTTCCCCCGTCGGCACTGGATTGAACAATCGGGATTAGGAGTGTCGGCAGTTCGGGATTGGCGTCCAAGATGGCGCGGGCATATTCCTCATCTCCGCCGCTTGGCTGGCACAATCCACGAGGATGGCTGTGAACAAAGCCCAGCATGAAGACGTTCTCTTTATTCCACCGTTGAAGCAGTTTAGTAAGCGTGGCCGTATTAGGAGAATATGAAACTGCTGAACGTGTGCCCTTGTCGTCAAAATGAAAATGGGTGACGACACATTGTTTTATGTCACCGGCCAGCAGACCGCCACTTTCAACCGGACTTTGGCCGATTTGTTTCTTGATGGCTTCGTAGACCGCTGCTGTAATAATAATTGGTTTCATAATTTTTAATGGGTGGGGAATTTTTGGCCTGTCAGAACGTAGCGTTCCGTGTAGAAACACCATGCCGCACAAACTTTCTTCGCGTCGGCGAGGGTTGTGATCTGGCCCGTCCAACAGATTTTTGTGCCTTGATCCGTTTCGAGCCGGTGGGTTGTATGCTGGTCATCCGATCTTCCGGCGTATGAGGGCTGTTCCTCGATGAAGATTTCAACAGCGCTATCGCTTTGCACGAATCTGAATTTGAAATCTGTTCCCAAGTGCGTTGTGAATGTGTCATGCGTTTGCATAATTTTTGTTTTTGAAGGGCGCCGGGTTTTACCCCGGCGCTTGTCTAACACCACGTTTGGCTTTATTTAATGCCACGTTCCTTCGGGAATTTTATCCCCTCGAACAATGATTATTTCCTTCATTGGTTTGTTTGATTTTTTGCCAGCTTCGCCCGCCTGGCGTTTATGGATGGGAACTCACCCGTCAGACGTTTTTGATAGGTGAGGTTTGGGCGAAGAAAAAGCCCCAAACCTTTGGTGATTTGGGGCCGCATTTTTACTATAAAACTACTTCAACGAATTGCAACCGGCTTTTTGTGGGACATTTACTTCCTTAAAATCCGAATAAATTACGACACGAAATGGCTTCGGTTTCAAGATTGCACATTTCCAAACAGGGGCGTAGCATAGAATCAGACGTAGAATTGAACTTTTTCCAAAGAGCCATGACTTTGTCATTGTGCGAATAAATTTTCTACCACGTGCCGAGCTGGCTGTTCCTTATGGCCAACGCTGCCTTTGAAAATGGCCCCAAGCTGGTTCTTCAATGGCTCCGCCCCCGAATGAGGTCGGCCGTGGTAGAGAAAATAACAAGCCCGCTGGTGAATAACACCATCGGGCTTTTCTTTGTTGGGCATTATGCACCAATAATCTGCATAGAGAAAAAGGTGAAACTCCATATGGAATGAGGCGAGGTAAAAGCGCGATGTTAGCATCAGGGACATTACTGCACCGCGAAGCATTCTGGAAAGTAGATCGACTTGCATATGCGACATGTGTAAGAGATTCTTGCCTTGGGCTATGGCGGACAACTCTGAACTTATCTTTACCGCTCGCTTCAAAGCTGTGGCAGCAGCCTTGGGGATGGCGGACTATCACCAACTTCCACCGCCACCTGACCCTCGCACCAGCAAACTTGTTTGGAATGGTCAATTGACCACACGCCACGCGAACACTGCTAAGAAACTCTGGGAAGGTTTGAATACGGAAATTAATAACGGGGGCTACGGCCAGCGAAAAAAAACGAAGACTTTCGACCTCCGTAAAGCTCGAGAACTTCTTGGCACCTGCGATGACTTCATCGCGCTTGCTAGAACGCAATTTGTGTATCAAGCCAGTCGCGCGAGCAGGAACGCGAGCGATGTAGGATCGTCTACGACTGACATCGTTGCTTTACCAGCATCCGCGACTGGTTCAGGCACGCCGTTAAAAAATGCAGCTGCTTCGCGGGCAGAAAATCCCAATGCGTTTGTCTTGACCACAAAGAAGGAGATGCCCCAGTGGGCAGATTATCGGGAACTCAATCTTGGAGGCGGGCGGCTGGAAGTCTTGAAGTGCAAGATTGAAACTGCATCTCCATATTTTCGATTTGGTTTCAAGCTGCTCAATGAGAATGGAAGGCTTTTCGGTGATGGCTCAATAAAATCTCAGGACGCAAACCTTGTTGTGCATATTGGACGCAACAATTGGAATCGCCCGAATCTCGGAATTGCAGCCAAGGACATCTTTTTCACCCGGGATTTGAACGGCGTTCCTCTGGAAAGTGACAAGAAGGTGTTTTCAGCCGGGCGTCGCTTGTCTGCGTCTGTCGAGTTGCGAATCAGCAGCAGCTACGTCGTGACATTTTCTGTCAACGGCATCCTTTGCATGAATCGAGTCATTCCCCCCGGAATCTGTCGGCGAATAGTTGTGCTCGCATGGAGTGATGGTGAGGAATACGAAGTGGAAGTAAGTGATCTCTCGGTGAACCCGGGGTCAGGCTCGTGAAAGCTTTCCATATAGTTCATATCAGTACGACGTAATGAGAAAATAAACGGCGATGAAGGCCAAAGAATTCCTTCAGATCTCAGTGGTAATTGCGCTTTTGCTCTTTGTTTCTCTTATGTCGACAAGGGCAACGGAACTCATCGTCAACGGCAGCATTGAATCTTTACCGCTCGGCACAGGATGGCGATGCTGATTTGATAGTTGGTTCGTGTGGCGGCATCGGTGGACGCGGCCGATACGTTGGTAGTTGTTTCATCATTCATGGGATTGGGTGATTGATTGCCGTTTCCACCCAACATTACGGTAGAAAAGAGCCTATCTTGCAAAAGATGTGCAAAAAATAGTCACACGCCTTACACCCAAAGTTCACTGGCCTCGCCAAACTTTTCGCCCTGGATTCTTTCACTTTCCTTGCAAGATTCGGGGATTTGATCCGTATCAGCATTAGGACCCAAGCTGATTGGTTACTCATCATGCCCTCTCGTCTGGATGATGTCGTGGACTGGGAAACACCGGCGCGTAGATGTCACTATTCGACGGCAAAACTGGCAAAACTCTGTTCGGTTTCAACTCGGCATTTGCAAAGATATTTTGCAGTGAGTTTCCACGTTTCTTTGGGAACGTGGCTGCGCCAGTTACGGCTGCGAGATGCGGCTTCAGTTTTACAAAGCGGGCATAGAGTCAAAGAGGCGGGAAACGCCCTCGGTTATAGGAATCGGGCCCACTTCAGCGCCGCGTTTCAAAAGTACTTTGGGATCCGGCCGTCGCGGTTTCCGGATAAGAAATAATAGCGTTGAACGCGGATGTCGCATTTTCGTACATAATTCCGATTGACCAAGGTGCAAGAGGTCATTAGTTGGTAGTCAACAAAACATCTTATGTGCCTTTTCTATAAACTTCTCGGTGATCAAAACAGTAAACCACGTTCAATCAAAACAACATGAAATTAACCATTAAACGAAACCAAGCGGACGTGAAAGGCTTTTTCGGAGGTCATAAAGGTGTTAACTTCAGCCTTTCTGGCCAATGCGAAGTCTCCCAAGATGAGAAGGGTCTGATCGAAAAATACAAAATTGCCGATTACGTTCTGGCGCGATACGAAAAACAAGGCAAAGGGGCGGAACCGATTGACTTAAGCATTACAGTCAATGGGATTATTTCCGGAACAACCATTCAGACAGGCGACATCAAGACACTTCTTGAACTTGAAGAAGCTATGAAGAACGGCTGTGCCAACATGAAGGAACTGCTTGGCGTTATGGCCAGCTTCGGCGGAGAGCAAGTATTTCAGATTTAACGGGCTAATCCAAAAATGGATTGGCCAAGAAAACAGATGACGCAACAATTGTTTTGGATTCTCGATGATATTGTGAATGTGACATGCTTGGTTTGCGGGTAATCGACTTCTTCGATCATTCCGCATTAATAACAACAGAAAGGTGCTGATATGTTTAAGAAAGTATGGTGGCTAGTTTTGTTTTCTACTCCACATTTTAAATGCAAACATTGTGGAGCATGGCACGGTGGCGGGATGCCCGATCCGCATATTTGCCGAGAATGCTGGAATAAGGGAAAGCGTTAGTCTTATGGCGAACAACGAATCTCAAAAAAGGCAGTTATGGGCGCAGATTCGTCGTATCGAAAGCCTGATCGACGCATTAGCAAAGAGAACTGATCCTGACAGCAAGCGAGAACTCCAGCGCAAAAAAAGCGAACTTCAAGGTTTGAAAGCCGAGTTGAATAACACGGAATAGCTACGCAAATAGACGCTGAAAATAACTTTCTGGGTTTTCCAGAAACGATTTGGTCAGCGTGAAATGATCTGTTTCCTGATAATCAACTTCTTTGATTCTCCGCCCTTCAATGCTTAAAACCGTTGCTCCAGGATAACTCAAGAGAATGGGAGAGTGTGTAGCTATGATAAATTGGCTCTCACCATGAGTTTCCAGTTTTTTCAAAATAGAAAGAAAAGCGAGTTGTCGAGTCGGAGAAAGGGCGGCTTCTGGTTCGTCCAAAATGTAAATTCCGCGTCCAAAGTGGTTGTTGAAAAGTGATAAAAAAGACTCGCCGTGGGATTGGGCGTGAAGGGATTTGTGTCCATAGGCCGTCAAAACGCTTGGATCATCCTTGGCGATTTCGTCAAGATAGGAAGCAAAATTGAAAAAACTTTCTGCCCGCATAAAAAATCCCGTTGAGACTTTTGGAAGCCATGAAAGTTTGATCGCATTTGGCAATAGGGATTTTGTCTCGGCACTACCAAAAACATGATTTCGATTTCCACCATGAATGTTAAAACCGCACCTCATGGCGATGGCTTCAAGCAAAGTCGATTTACCGGAGCCGTTCTCACCAACAAAAAACGTGATCGGCTGAGTAAATTCTACTTCCTGTTTCCGTGAGAAAAGAGGCAAATTGAAAGGAAACTCTTTTGCGCCGTTCGTAGGCTCAAATGTAATTTTGTGCAAAAACGGAGATTTAAAAAAAGAAGTAACCATTGTTTTTGAAGATGGGATTAGTATAGCATGGAAGTTAGACAATACAAACAATGCCGAAATGTTTCGTTTCGCGCCAATGAACCGTCGCTTCATCGGAATTCGATTCGATGTTTAAATAAAACAATCCCCGCCAAGAAAGCGATTCCAGCAAACCCCTAACCGAATATTTAAAACTATGGCATTACAAGAATCAATAAAGGAACAAATCTCGAAACTGCCGAAGGCTAATCAGCAAGCGATCAATTCTTTTGATTGGGAGAAACAATGTCGAGTAATAGGAGAAAAGCATAATTTAATGGATAGCGAGATAACAGGATTGAAAGCGGAAGTGACGTTAGTTCTTGTAGGATTATCGGACTTGCGGACTCTGCATAGATACATAGACGATGAAATAGGAGGTACCGGTTGGCAAGAGATAGAAAGTTACGTTATTGAAAATATCTTTTCGCCAATCGGAGAAATATTGGAAATAATAGAGAAACACAATGCATATTAGATGCTCGCACTCACGGCACCATGGCGGATTTTCTGGACAGGTTGTGTTCAAAGGTCGGCAACGAGCTCGGA
>PLJQ01000238.1 GCA_003140275.1 Limisphaerales bacterium | reverse complement strand
GGGCGCGTCACTCCGTGCGCGCCTCTGGTTCCGAACGGCGCGCACGGAGTGACGCGCCCTACCCTACGGTTAAGGGAGAAAACAATCATCGACTCGTTTCTGATGCGCAAGGTCATATTCTTTTCATACCAGTTAATCCTCCGCGATGCAGTAGAGGAGACTGTCGGTGCGGAGAAATATCTGCCCGTCGGAGATCGCCGGCGTCGCGTTGCTCGGTTCGCCAAGATCATTCATGGCCAAAACCTCCAACTTTTCCGGGTTCGGACGAAAGACAGTGGTGACACCTCTTCGGCTTGTGACATACAACCGCCCGGCGGCCATCACGACCGAACTCCAGCTCTCTCCGCCGTCGAGCCGCTCGGTCCACCGAACTTTCCCGGTTTGACATTCCATGCACTGGGCAGTCCCTGGTCCCGCGTTGACGATGAAGACGTTTCCACCCACGACCACACCAGAGCCAACCCGTTGCGTCTGTTTCTCCAGCCACAGCCGGTTGGATGCCGTCACGTCGCCAGCCCCGCCCAGCTTGAAACCAAACGTGGGTCCGTTGACCCAGCCCGAAAACGCGACGCCGATTTCGCCGGAGACGACGGGCGAAGGATAGACCAGATCAGCCAATGCTTCCGCCAATCCCTCGCAAAACCACAAGCGCGCGCCGGTCTTCGGATCGCAGGCGACCACCTGCGTGAGCATGCTGCAAAGGATCTGATCCTTGCCCCCGACCTTGGCCACGATGGGCGTACACCACGAGCCCCAATTTCCTTTGAGGAGGGTTTTTGGACCGCCGGGCTCGTCGTATTTCCAGAGCAGCTTGCCGGTCTTCAGGCCAAGTGCAGCCAGAAAGGCGCGGTCGCCCGGACCGAAGTTCAAGATGACCTTCCCGCGATGGAGGATTGGGGAGGAGCCGTAGCCCCATTCATTGCGCACTTCACCGAGGTCCGTTTTCCAAAGTTCTTTGCCGTCGAAGTTGTAGCAAAAGACACCGGCCGAGCCGTGCCAGACCACCACACGCGCGCCGTCGGCCACGGGCGTGGACCCGCAGTAGGGATTCGATTTGTGCGTTGCTTCAACGATGGGAAACTCGATCGTCCGCACCCAAAGCTCCCTGCCCGTCCGGCGATCGAAGCAGTACAGGTTGCGCTTCTTGCCCTCATTTTCCGCGCAGGTGATGAAGACGCGCCCGCACGAAACGATGGGGCTGCTGTTTCCCGGCCCCGGAAGAGTCGCCTTCCAGCGGACATTTTTCCCAGGTCCCCAATTGAGAGGTGCTGTGTCTTGAGCGACACCATTCCCGAAAGGCCCGCGGAACTGCGGCCAATCTCCTGCCCGCACTGTCAGAGACAGGAGCAACGCAAGCGCAGCCATGAGACGAGTCATCACGTAATGAAAGGAGAGCACATGGAAATCCTGCTGCTATTTCTTATGACAAGTCAAAGTCCGAATCAGCACGGAGATAATGCTGACCAACCGTCCACCAAACTACTGCTGGTGCATTGCCCGAAAAACTTGTTTCGCGTACGTTATTGAAACTGGAACAATTTGATGGCTTCGTTTGCTGCGCTGGATGCTTCGTCAAGACGGTCTTTCAAGTCGGACACCGCACACGAAGCCTCGATTCCTGCATCAATCACATCCAGTTTCGCTGATTCGACACGCCAGCCAGCTCTTTTTAGCTTGGAGTAGGACTGATCGCGTGCCTTCATCACATACTTGGCGATGTTCTTATAAGCGTCTTGCCCCATGTTGGTCCAGTTAACCTTCAGTTCGACCCGCCGCGTAGTCTCATTCCCAATGATTCGAATTTGAGAACGAAGTGTCGTGATTGATTCATTTCGGTCAACGTCCCATTCGTAAGCAGCAGCAATCAGATCGCATCGACAGCTGATTTCCTCTGCTAGCATCTCGGCAGATTGAATGGTTTTTGGGCTCTGAAGTGCGAGCTGCAATCGCTCAAGTTCGCCTCGAATACGAGTCATGTCCCAACGTTCGGTTTGCTTGTTACGTGTAGCAAAATCAATTAGGCGCGCAAACCGAACCGGCAGCGAGCGCCATTGTTTGCACCCGCGCTTGACAATTCTTTCCTTCAGAGTATCTCGCCAATCGCCGTGCTGATGCTGCAGATACAAAGGCTTTTCCCCTGAGGCGACGAAGAAAAACGTCATTCCTATACCAAAGGAATCCACCAAGGCGCTTCGTGTAAAGCCACGGCGTGAGTCGACTGTTAACTCAGGTGCGACAAAGCCACTTATGGACTTTGACCAGTCGATTGATTGGCCAACGGCGCCTTGGTGCCATGACAGATCGAAATCGAGTACTACCACGCGCAGCTTGCTGTTATCTGCGTAATAATCTTTCAGCATTACGTTCGCAGGACGCACGTCTCTATGAAGGACACGTTCTGGCAAAAGGTGTGCACGCTCAATGATTTTAGCAAGTTGTAGCGAGATTGAAATAATGTCTGGCCAATCGTCCAAATATCCAGACTCAACGGCCTCTTCGAGATTCGGACCGTCAATGAAATCCATCACGGCACAAGCAGGTATTTCCCATGCCAGTCGATAGGGCACTATTCCTTCAATTGCACGCCGAGAGAGAATTTGCATCGAGCGCACACCTCTCCGAAAGCTGTCAAGCATGGCCTTGTCTGTCCTGACGTCCCCGTGAAGAACCTTGATGGCCACCACTTGGCCAGAAGGCGCTTTGGCTTTAAAAACACGACCGAATGCGCCGTGGGCATGTTCGCCGTCTATTTGATGTCCGAATAGGACGCGATTTCTGGGGTCCGTATTGACTGACCACGCTCTATAAATTGCTTCCGAGTACTTCTTCCAAAACGCTTCGTATTCTTTAACGGACAAATCAGCTTCCTTGTTAAGGATTTCGACCGCCGCCGCATTGAGGGCAAGCCGGATCTGTTCCGGGCTTTCTCGTTCCAAGTCATCCGGTGCTGGCAGCAAGGTCGTGACACCCTTAGACTTGCTAGGGATGACGGGAGGAGGCACTTCGTCTTTGGATGTAAACGCGCGGAGTCCTTGAAGTGATTGAAAGAGGTCAGCATGTCCCTCTGTCGTAACCTCGTAATAAATGATCCGGAGACCAGCATTCTCCGCCCAATCGATGGTTTTCCGATCGTTTCGGTGTGTAATCCAGAAATGATCACCAAAACTGACACCGCGCTCCTGCAAGCGCTTCAGTTGCCCCCCAGCCTAACGTCATCAGCCGACATCCCGACAAAAATGAGCGCGCGAGTTTGTGCCAGGGTCGTAATAAAATCGAGATAACCTCTTGTTTCAAACAACTCAGCCAGTTGAGACTTGGTAAAAACCCAACTGTTCTCATCTTCGATCACACCATGGAGATTTCCGATAAAGGGTGTGCCACCAGTATGAATCGCCTGCCCGTGTCCCGCTGCATTTTTCCCGGTGAATTCGACAACACGCTTTTTGCCTGAAAACACTTCACTACNNATAGCTAAACCGTCCAAGTTCAGATTCAGAATGCCACGTATCCCAAGCTGCCATAGCAAGGAATAAATCGTGGGTATCTTGGCTGAACCTGCAGGCGCGAACGCCTCTTTGATCTCGGCGCGGAACGTCGTTGAACCTATCGCGTTCTTCAGGTGCTCGAAGGCTTGCCATAGATCAGTCTCGCTTTCGGCGAGGCTCTTCAGCGCGAGAGTTCGCGTCTGAGCATTTTTCTCTTGATGGATCGCAGTCTTCTCAGCCACTTCACATAGCCTTTTGCGTAAATCCGGCCACGTCGGAAGACCGGCTACAACACTTAGCCCCGCACCGGTCCAAGCGACAATTTGCTTTGTTTTCTCAGCGTATATTTTCCGAAGGCGATCATAAGCTGGCTGGGAAGCATCAAACATGTGCTTATGTTTAGCTCGGGCGTGTTTCTGTGGCAAGTCAATCGATTGAGAGGTCCTTTGCATGCTTTTGGTCAGGGAAGACCTTGGTGTTTCTAGTAATGGCGGGGTATCAAGTTTCCTCAACTGCGGAGGAAGTTTCTCCCTGACTCAAACAATCCCGGCAGCGTGCCGCAGTTGCGCTCGCGGTCAGGATTCGCGGCTTTGCCCGTGGCGGGAATGCTCGTTTTCAAAAACGCGATCAGTTCGGCTATCACCTCCCCCAGCCACGACGAGCTTGTGTTAGTTGGTTCCTGGACCGGGTCCTGGATCACCTTTTTGTTCTGCGCGAACGGTTAGATCCACATCTTGCAGTTTGTTGCCCAGTTTTACCGAGGGAGTGCCGGGCGCGGTGACCCGAATGTTCCCATGCACATCCCGAAGTCCAACTTGACCTTGATCCTGCTCCAACCGCACCGCCGGCCGGCGGGTCGTATCATAAATCGCACAGCTTTCAAAATCGATCCCCCCGAGATTGCTGGCATTGGCCGGGTTGCGTGAGTGAAGGAGTATCGGCACACGCGGCCCACCATCGCCCGGGTAAGGTGAGATCCAAGGGTTTCGGAAGGAGCAATTGACGAAGCGAACGCGGGCGCGGTCCGGGGATTTATCATAAATCCGGACGCATTCCTTGCCGGTGTTTTCGGTGACGCAATCGACAAATTCGATCAATCCCATCGGCCCGTTGTCCCGCACGTTGCCGATGGCAATGCCGGCAACTCCGTTAATGCCTTCCTTGGGACCGGGTTCCGGCGGCGTGCGCCGGGCGTCGGTCATCCGGATCAGGCAATGCTCAAATTTGATCGAGACCGGCTGGGAATTGGTCGTGAGCGGCTTGAGATAGACCAGGACTTCGTTGCCGTTGTTATTCTCGAAAACACAATTCCGGATCACGCAGTTGACGAGCCGCTGCTTCTCGGTGTCCGGTTCCAAATCGATGCCCGCTTCCGGCGCGGTGCCCCACGTGTTGGCGAAGGTGCAGTTCTCGACCAGCAGATTGACGGCACTGACAACACTGAGGCCCTGGCGATGGTTGTCATAGGCGACACAGTTGCGCAGCGTAATGTCCTCACTCCAACCGAGGTCGCCCCCGCCGTCCACGTAAATGCCATCCCCTCCGCTGCTTTCGATCCGCAAGCCTTCAACGAGCACGTGACGGCAACCGCGCAACGCGAGGCCCATGCGCCACTCGGCCTTGGTGTAGGGCGGGTTTTGATAATCCCGTTTGTGCATCCGCAAGGTCGCGCCGTAACCGCGCAAGACGAGGTTCGACTGGCCCACGGCACTGAACAAACTATCGCCTCCGCCACGGAACTCACCTTTTTTGGCGAGGACAACAACGCCCGGCTCAAAGACGATCTCCTGCTGGCTGCGCAGTTGCAGCGGGCGCACGACCCAAGGTTCGCCCATGTGGGGAATGACGAGCGTCCTGGCGCCTGAGTCCAGGGCGGCTTGAAGAACCTCGGTCGAATCGTCCCGCTCGAAACCCCACCACGCGGCATTGGCCGAGGTGCGTTTCCCGGAGGCAACTTCGCTTACGGCGACTGGATTGCGAACCGGTGGTTGGTTCGTGACCTCACCGAAGGTCGCGAAGGTTTCCAAACCGGAGAGCATCAGCAAGATCGTGATCGCACGCATGGGCTTGAGCATGGCCCACAATATGAGGCGCGCCTCACTCATGCGCAAGCAGTCAACGGTGGCACTTGGCATCGGGAATGGGCATGAGACAGGAGGCTGGCTCGTCATGTCTCAGAAGAGACTATATATGTCCCAACGGACCACCCGACAGCCCCTCCACAGATGCTCATGAATTGATGCAGGAAGCACCACGCATGCAAAATTCAAGGGAATGGGATGCCTACGTGCGGCAGCCTGCCAAAAGCCTGTTCGCGGTCTGCTTTAGATGATGATTTTGGAAGGGCTGTAAGCCGAATTTTGTCTGCGTCCTTGCGGACGGAGAGAATCATTTGTCTCAGCAGCCGATACCCGAAACCTGTTCCACCGAAGCGGAACCCGGAGCGGGCCGCTCCTCGGTTTCCTATTTGGCCTTGCACCCGATGGGGTTTTCCGTGCCNNTCCGTCGAAAAGTCTTTCAACTTTCCGCCCGCGTGTATCCCCTGCCCTGCGGCAAAGGTTACGCGGCATCGCGCCCTGTGGTGTTCGGACTTTCCTCCCCCGGCTCGCGCCGGAAGCGATCCTCCGCCCTTCCAAAATCGTCGTTAATTTACCCGGGCAACCGAACGATGACAAGTTTGTTCGTTTTGGCAAAAGCGTTGAGGGCCGCACGAGTGGGTGAACCTGGATGTGGAAAATAGCCGCCGATCGAAATACTTGATCATGTACCCACTCAGTCCCCTGCCCTTCACCCCGCGCTTCGCTGCCGGGGAGAGCGAGAACGCGCGCCATTTACATTCTCCGCAACGATTGGTAAAACCCCCGCGTGCCAAACGACACCATCGCTATTTTGAAACTCCTGACCATGCCAGATGCTTGAACGTATGACGCCTCGCGCAGTTCAAATCGTGGGACGCATTGTTATCGGCGGGCTGGTTGCCATAATGTTTGTCACCACACTGCGCGGACAGCAAAAAGGGATGGTAATAAACATTTTTCGTGTGCCCGAGTATTACGAAACGCCGTATCAGAACCAGATGAAGTTTTTGCTGACGGGAGCGGAAGGTCGCCCATTGGAAGGCGGTAAGGTTTTGCTCAAGCAAGTGAAAGTGGAAACCTTTGCCAGGACGGGCGAACGCCAAGCCATCGGCTCGTCGCCGGAATGCATTTATGACACCGTCAACCGCGCGGTCAATTCGACCGGGCCGATGCAGTTGCAAACGGCGGACGGGAAATTCTTTATCCAGGGCGATGGGTTTCTTCTCCAACAAACCAATCTTAGCATGGTCATTTCCAACAACGTGCAGACCACGCTTCACAATGATTTGCTGGCGGCGCAGACTTCCCGCACCAAATCAGACGGGAGCACGGAAACGAATTTGACAGCGGCTCACGCCGCTCCAATCGTGAACACAAACGCCGTTTTAGCAACGAACTCAATCACCAAAGTCTTTTCCGACCACGCTGATTTTAGCTCTGTCTCCAACCTGGCCATTTACTCCGGCAACGTCCGGGTGGTCGATTCACAGATGGATTTGACGTGCGAGGTGATGACGCTTCGTCGTTCGACGAACGGTTCCCTGGAAAGCATCGTTGCGGAAATCAACGTGGTGATTGTTGGCAAACAGGACGGCAGCCGGGCCACCGGCGAAAAGGCGGTTTACATTGTGAACCAGGAACGGGAGACGGTGGAGCTGATGGGCAACGCGCATTGGCAGGATGTCCAGCGCGAGGCGAAAGCGGACAGTTTTGTTTTCGACCGTAAAGACAACACCGTTCGAGCGGAGCCGAACGCTTATTTAAGATTGCCGCGCGCAACCTTGAACCCGTCGGGGCCGCTTTCGCCGAAATCAATTGCGCCGACGAATGCGCCCATCGGCATGGGTGAATCCATCGAAATCACTTCCCGGGTCTTGACGATGCATTTGCCGACGACCAACCGGCCGAACCGGGTCATGATTGCCCGGACCAACGTGGTCATCCTCAATCCCGCCGACAACAGCCGGGGCACCGGTGATGAAGCGGTTTATACGGAAGCGAACGGCACGTTTCGATTGAGCGGGAAAGCCAGGTGGCTTTCCGACCAGCGGCTCGTAACAGGGGACACACTGACGTTCGATCGCACCAACCAAATCTTTACCGCGCAAGGCAATGCCTATTTAAAACTGCCGGTGACGACTTTTGGCAAAACGAGCTTGTTGCCGTCCAAGTCCGCCGATTCAACCCACCACGCGGCACTTACAAATCAGTTCCTTGAAGTTTTTTCCGATAATTACGATTACGGGGACAATCTCCTGACTTTTCGCGAAAACGTGCGCGCCAACTTATTGGAGGGTGAAGAAATCAACGGGTGGCTGGTTTGCGGATGGTTGTCGGTTCAAGTCATCAGCAACCAGGTGAAAAGCATCGTTGCCCGGCAGAACGTGGCCGCCGGACAGGTCCCGCCCCCCAACGAATCCACGCGGAAAGTTTATAAAAAGCTGAATTGCGAAGTCCTGACGGTGAACTTCTCGTCCAATGGCCAGACGGAAAGTTTTATTGCCGACCAGAAAGTTGTCGCCAAACAGGATGAACTGCGCGCTGGTACAAACGATATTCACACCCTATTGAAGGCGGATGTGCTGACCGGCTATTTCTTTGCGCAAACCAATCAGGTGGAGAGAATGGTCGCGGAACGAAACGTTTTCCTCGAACAAGGTGAACGCAGCGCCCAAGGGGTGAAGGCGGTTTACACCGCGACGAACAATCTGGTGGAGTTGAGCGGCGAACCGACCGCGAAATTGCCCGAAGGCCGCATCACTGAAGCAGAGTCTTTGATTTGGGATCGCGCCAACGAAAAGCTGAGCGCGCGAGGTCGCTTCAAATCCGAGTGGAAACGTCCTCCCGGCGGCACCAACCAAACGAACTTGCGCTTTCCCAAATAGCCGGGGCATGCTGTGGCCGTCCGAGAAATGAGCCTGCTCACAACCAAAACTTTGGAAACGACCGCAACGACAGCGTCCGTTGATAAACTGTTGGCGACTGAAAACCTGGTGAAGGAATATCGCCAGCGGCGAGTGGTCAACGGCGTGTCGATCACGGTTGAGTCGGGGGAGATTGTTGGCCTGCTCGGCCCGAACGGCGCGGGCAAAACCACGACCTTCAACATGGTGGTGGGCTTGATCAAACCGGACGAAGGCGCGGTTAGATTCCAGGAGCGTAACATCACGGCGTTGCCGATGCATCTGCGGGCGCGGTTGGGGATTGGTTATCTGACGCAAGAGCCTTCCGTCTTTCGCAAATTGACGGTGCAGGAAAACATTCTCGCCATTTTGGAAACCTGCAAAATGAGTTCGCAGGAGCGGCAGATTCGCCTCAAATACCTGCTGGACGAACTGGACCTGTCCCCGCTGGCCAAAAGCATGGCCTATACCCTGAGTGGCGGCGAAAAACGCCGGCTGGAAATCACTCGCGCGCTGGTGACCAGCCCCAAGCTGCTGCTGCTGGATGAACCATTCGCCGGGATTGATCCGATCGCCGTCTATGAAGTTCAAAAGATCGTGCGGCGATTGAAGGACCGGGGCTTGGGCATCCTCGTCACCGACCACAGTGTGCGGGAAATGCTGAAGCTGATCGACCGCGGATACATCATCCACAAAGGACAGGTGCTGGTGGAAGGCACCGCGGAGTTTTTGGCGAACGATCCCAAGGCGCGCGAAATTTATCTCGGGCCGGAATTTAATTTATGAAACGGAATGCTGGAGCACCGGAGGGTTGGAGGGTTGGAGGGCCGGAATCGTCGTGTCCCAACCCTGTTCTTGCATTGGCCCCCTGCGCCATTACTCCATCACCCCCTGCCCCCCTATGGAACGCGATGTAATTACAGTCGAACGGTTTTACACGGACCACGCCGGCGCGCTTGGGTTGAAATTGTTGGCCGGGGCCAGCGGATTGAAACGACTCATCCGCGAGCCAACCGTCAACCGCCCCGGCCTGGCGCTGGCCGGTTTCACCAAATACTTTGCGAGCAAGCGCGTGCAGGTTATCGGCAGCGCGGAATCGACCTTTCTCAAATCACTTTCGCCGGAGGAGCGGCAACAGCGATACGAAGCATTGTTTTACTACAAGATTCCCTGTATTGTTTTTAGCCGCGATCTCAAGCCGGACAAAATTTTTTTGAAGGCGGCAGAAAAAGCAAATGTGCCGATTTTTCAATGTCCGTTGATCACGATGAAATTCATCAACCTGGCCACCCTGGCTTTGGAGATGATGTTTGCGCCGCGCGGCACCGAGATGGGCAGCATGGTGGACATTCTGGGCGTGGGCGTGATTGTCCGCGGCGAAAGCGGCATCGGCAAAAGCGAGTGCGTGCTGGCGTTGATCGAACGGGGCTACAGTCTGGTCGCCGACGACATCACCCGGCTGACACTGATCGACGGTCGTGAAGTGATGGGCACCAGCGCCGAACTGACTCGTGACCACATGGAGGTGCGCGGCATCGGCATCATCAATGTGGCCGCCATGTTCGGGGTGAAATGCATTCGCCACGAGAAAAGAGTCGATCTCGTGGTGACCTTGAAGACTTGGAACGAGGTTACAGACGTGGACCGGCTCGGCATGGAGCAGGAGCATGTGAAAATTCTCGGCGTGGATATTCCGAATTACACCATTCCCGTGCGGCCGGGGCGGGACCTGGCCCGGCTGGTTGAAGTGGCGGCGTTTCATACCAAACTGAAAAACGCCGGCCACAACCCCGCCAAGGATTTGAATGATCGGCTGATCGCCCAGATGGCCGGCAAAACCAGCCTGTAAATATTGGCCACTAAATATTAACTGGCCAAAATGAACCGTCCGGCGCAAACTTCAGTGACGCAACGGATGAGCGCAAAAAAGTTAACCGACCAAGCCTTGATCAAAGATCTGATGGTCACCAATAAACTGGGCATTCACGCCCGGCCAGCGGCCATGTTTGTAAAAATTGCCAGCCGCTTTACCTGTGACATCTTCGTGGAAAAGGACGGCGAACGGATCAACGGCAAAAGCATCATGGGCCTGATGATGCTGGC
>PLJQ01000008.1 GCA_003140275.1 Limisphaerales bacterium | reverse complement strand
GATTTGCCGAGCTTGGCGCGGGTCAGGATGGAAGCATTGACTCGCTCGGTGATTTCCTCACGTTCCCATTGGGCGAACACTCCAAGGAGGTGATAGAACATCCGGCCTCCGGCGGTGGTCGTGTCAATGGATTCGCTCAGCGAAATGAGGTCAGCGTGATGCTTGTTAAAGAAATCGGAGAAATCTTCGAGTTCACGCCGGTTACGAGATAACCGGGCCAATTTGGAAAAGACCAAGCCGGTGATGTGGCCGCGCTCAATGTCCTTCATCATGCGTTTGGCTTCGGGATATTGCATGACGGCCTTGCCGCTTTGCCCGGCCAGGTTATACACCTCCTTGACCGTCCAGCCTTTAGATTGGGCGTAGAGCCGGGCGCGTTGTTCGTGATGTTCGGGGCTGTCGCCCTGGGCCTGGTCGTCGGTGGATACGCGAATCCAGATGCCGACGTGTTTAGCTTCGGAAAGCGATTGCATTGTCGTTTTCATAATGTGGAATAGCGTAGGGGTTACACCTACTCATGGCAAGAAAAAAGTGGCTGTGACGGCTACTTTTTTGTTACACAAATCCCATGAGCAAAAAGGCGGTCATCGAAGCATCTTCGTTGCCAGCACTGGCGAAACAATTTCGCGAAGCATCTGGAAAAAACCGGGCCGAAGCAGCCCGCGATTTGGGCGTGGCACGCCCTAGCGTTATCCAGGCGGAAGAAAGACCTGATATAAATTTATCCAAGCTACGCAAGCGCATCATCGAGCGTTACTCGCCTTATGAGCTTGTTGGTCCTGTCTTTTACTTGAAAAAGAAATCCTGAACTCGCCTGCACATTTCTGCGGCCATCGCGCTGATGAGTGAATGCCTCACGCTCAATATTCAACGTTGCAGGTAGCGTCGTTTGCAGTCCTACGATTGCGCCACGCTCCAACCATTCCGGCCCAGGTTCTTCTTCTCCCGAATCCGTGACAATAACTGGTGGAGCTATGTGGTTGGTCATTCCGTGCTTATCCGGTTGGTTAACAAAGCGCTGGTTTTGGCCTCTTTAAGGTGCATTGGTGCTGTCTCCAGAATAGTATATGGCGTTGGTTGAATAATACTCAACTATCGGGAAAAAATTGGTGGTAATAAAATTCTGTTCTTCCTGATTTGCAATTTTCCTGCGCACCGTATTCAGGTATTGCAATACCAACAATATCTCCTTTCTCGTTCCCAATTCCTTTTTGTTGCCCGCCGGATTGTTAAAATGATTGTTGTATAATTCAACATCCTTGCCAATTTCGTTGGTCATCTGTTGGAGTGCCGCGTATGCGTCATTTGGTTTATCTCTGCGTAAGAGCGCCCCTGCGTAAAGTGGATAAACTTCTTTCCAACCGTCTGCTTCGTTGGCGTTAGGCTCTTGTTGTTTGGCCCGTTCAAAGAGTGTTTTCACCGAATTCCAACATTGTAGATCAAAGGCATCCACACATAGCTTACCCAAGGTTATTGGCGAAAATTCATGTTCTAAATCACCGCGATATTTATCATCGCAATTTTGTGATGATGCCGGGCTTAAATCTACCCTTGGAAATAGATCGCCCCGCGTTCCGCCTGCAATCGTTTTTTGGCTTCGTTGACTATATTCGCAGTATAGCAATCCCAGCCAAAAACTTAATGCAGCAAAAAGAATCGCCAATACTGTAAAAAGATGCCATCCCCGTTTCATGGCAGCCCCCTCAGCTTTGAGCCATTTCCATATTTTCCGGGCTGCATCAATAGGTGGGTTAAACGCTGAAACCACATCCAAAATCAGCTGCAAAAGCTTTTTGAATGGTCCAGGAGGTTTCGGAAGCCCTGAATGCGGCATACGCCCAAACTATGAGCATCCTTTGATAAGCCGTCAAACCGCTTATTATTTACGTATAGGAAATAATTCCGTAAGTCTTTCTCAGTGTTGTCAACCAACCGGATAAGCATGGGTCATTCATGGTTCCAAAACCAGTCGCCACTCCTGCCACAGTGAAAGTCTTGTTTAGAACTTTCTGCGGTCAAACGCCGGCAGAAGTGTTTTGGGACACGCCGGCGAGGTAATGGCGACTGGTTTTGAAATCCGAATGGGGGAGTGGACCCTCACAGAGTATTCGGAACATGCATTTCAAGCCAGACGTCACAACTTGCCAAGTTGGGCACAAAATGGACACGCCAGTCGGCGCGGCTATCAATACAGTACCGCATTTGCGGCAACGCATTTTACCAAAGTCGTATCGGTCGTGAAGCCAGTCGTTATCTCCGTGCTTCAGCACGAACCGGTCGCATCAGCGAGGTTGTCGTGGGTGCGTTAGCACCTCATCTAAAACCAGTCCCCCAACGTGTCGGGGCATCGGACGGGTAGTCCGTAGCGCCCGACTTATCTCTTTTTGGTAAAGGACACCGGTTAGGTGGACTGCACCCGGCTAGCGTTGTCGTGGGTCATAAGGCGCGGCTGCAACCGGTACCGTACCGCACGGATGCTGCCACGACTGGCGGTCGGTGTTCCAATGGAAGCCAAGCTCGGCCAAAGCAGCGGTGATTTCGCGAGGCTGCTTCTCGGCAAAGCGAATCCAAACCCATTTTCCGACAACCTCGGCCAGTTCAAAGAAGCGTGGGGCTTCACTACGGAGCAACGCAATCAACCTGTCCTTTGACAACCGGCGGTTGGCGCGGCGGCGTTCAAAATCAATCGGAACCAACTGATTTTCGGCGGTCTTTTCCGTGCTCAACTGTTCGGATCGGCTCTTGAGTCCCTTCAATCGTTGTATTTTCGTCTTCATGGTCTTTTTTTTGTGTGCTGTGCTGTTCGTCTTCGGTCTCTCGCCCTTCACCAAAAAAAGCCCGCGGAAACAGGGCGGCGCGTGGGAGTAGTCTTTAGAGGGCACCACGCTCTTGCCCCCTGTTGGAGCGGGCTGGTGAGGGCGAGAGAGCGAAGATGACAGCGAAACCAAAAAGACCTGAAAACACTCCGGCACTGTTCTGACTTCTGGCCGGGAGTGTGAAGCGGAGGGCGTGGGCTGGGAGGGTGGCGGGGAAGCAGTGATGGTGGCCGTTTAGGCGGTGGAATTCCCGGTTGCGATTAAGCAACAACTTGGTTTGAATTGACGGATATGAAACGGATGAAAGTCACAGTGGAAGCCGAATTGGAAATCCCCGACGATTGCGGCATTACCCCTGATCATGTCGGCACGCCAAAACGCTCTGTTTGATTTCAGGTGGGCGAAAGCGTGAAGGTATTGCTGGCGTCCCGCCTGCCGCATCGGGCAACCCCGCCCGATGCAAAACTTCAAATCTGACTCGACGAAACGTCATTGCGCTTCGCGCCGCGTTTTGATTTAATTCCGGTGCTTCAAAACCACACATGAATATTGACGACACGCTCAAAAACCCGGCCTTCAAAAAGGCTGCGGTGACTTTTGCTGTCGGCTATGCCAAGCGGATGATGGAGGGGCAATACACTCGACTGATGAGCACAGAGCCTGGCAAGCAAGCGTCGCGCTTAAACAGGCCGTCAAAATATGCGGTCGAAGCTGTCTTGAACGGAATTGTCGCTTGGGCTTCCACCCAAGAGACCAAGTTTGCAAACACTCCGGTCAAAGAATTCTTGTGGGAGCTTGCCAAAGATGCGCCTTCTGAAATCTCGAAACGTATATTGAACGGAGACCACGCAGAGCCGATTGACGTTGAGGTTAGCGGGGAAGACGCGCGCACCGTATTGGACGGCCTGCTTCGCATGGACGCAAACGACTTGAACACTTTCATGTCATGGCTTGAGAAAGCATCGCCGGAAGAACGTCACAAGATGGCGGAGAAAATGTCGAAGCTGACAGAGGATGAGCAGAAGAAGCTGCTTGCCTTGACTCCCGAGCAGGCGCGCGTGCTTTTCGCAAGTTCCGGCGATTCCGGTCAACCCACACCCGATTTCCCAAAGCAAGAAGGAGTGGTCAGTTCCATGACATCTGCTTTGCGGGGACTAAACGAGCGGCTGGAACAACGCAAACGTTCTCCAAAGCAATGAACGACTTCATTGAACTGGTCAAAGAAGGTTTCAGACTGGCATGGAATCTTGGCAAGCTTGCGGTTGAAACCGTCAAAGCTGCTGTCCTCGCTTATTTTCGTGGGGTGAAGAAATGGACTATTCGTTTTTTCATCGCGGCAGTCGCCCCGTTGGTAGTGATTTTGCCATGCCTGATTTTTCACGTCCCATTTGGCGGACTTTACGGCGCGTATGTTGTTTGGTTGGTTCTGCTTTTTGCGGCGGAACTCATCCTCATCACACCCATGTTTTTGATTTGGCGGCGACTCAAGGTTCTGTTCCCGACTGTTGCGAAAGACTTGGAGGACTGGGTTGATTTCATCAAGTCCGTCCTTTTCAACGGCCTTTCGTTGGGAATTTTCGTCACTCTCTTTCCAATCTGGCGCTCTCCCGGCGCGTTTCCCCTGCTGCTTCTGGTTCTTGTTTGTTGGTTGACGTTGCCAGCCTGCGGATTCAGCAATTTTTGCAAACGCATCTACCCGACCGTGCGCGGCATCCAGTTGTTGGTTTTGTTTGGACTGCTGGTTTTGCAAATGGCGTTCCCTCGTCAGATGGAACAATTGGGGTGGGCTTCCGGTCGCAAGATTGGGGGCATTCTCACAGCCTCTGTGACACAGAAAGAAATCACGGCTGACTGGAATACGATTTCATGGTTTGACAACGCTGGCGAAACCTTGGTCTGGTATTCTGGCCCGGACTCGAAGGGTTATCGTCTTTGGGCTGCGCCGGGTTTCGATCCAGATTCCGGAAAGGAACTGCAACCGGTGAAAGATGAAGGGACACGAGTCAAAATCGTCGCGAATTTTTCGGAGAAGGAACGCACGATTCAAAAGCAGACAGCAGCAGAGCAAGCTGAGACCACTCGCAAGGAAGAAGTTCGACGCCGTGAAGAAAAAGACCGTCTGGAAAAAGAGCGGGCCGCAGCCGACCAAAGCGCAGCGGAGCAGGCCGCAGCGCAACATGCCAGTGACTTGACCCGCTATTTGGGAATGAGAGAAGTTCGTAAGGCGGGTGACAAGCAGACTCTGGCTGTCGTTGCTGTCTCTGAAGACGGCAAGTTAAACAGCAATGTCGGCCAAATGATTGCCGGTGTTTTGAAAACGGATTCGGCGGAAGTAACGACTTCGCGTTTCACGCCTGAATTTGTTTCTGACGGTTTATTTGCCCAGGCATTTGGCGATTCAAGAGCGATTCTTAACAAGCTGGAACTCACCAATTCCCTCGGGACACTTTTGCTCGCACGCCAGACAGTTCAGTATTCGACAAACGCTTCCTTGGAAAACATCATCACGGCCCACATGCGCCTTGAAGTGGTGGCCGTGACAGTTGCTGATTCAGGCGCGGGCAGGGCGCTGGCGATTACCGCCAGTGGCATCGGTTTCAAACCCGAGGCCGCGCGGTCTCAAGCCGAAGAACGCTTGTCCAAAAAGATTCAAGACGAAGCCGATTCCTTGCGCAATGCCGCTCGGCCAAACAGTCAATGAAACAACTATGAAAACTGACATGAAATTCAAACGCTTCGTTGCAGTTGTGGTCTGCGCTCTCTGGTGCGGCTCTGCGTTCGCGCAGAATCAGAACGCGGGCGCGCAAACATTGAGTCAGGAGATGTCGGGATTAGCCGGCAAGCTCAACAAGTCCCTCGTCGCGCAGAAGTTCACGAACGTCGCCGCTGTGGACTTCACTGACCTCCAAGGGCAGCCGACCGAGTTGGGGCGCTTCCTGTCGGAACAGATTACCGTTGAAATGGTGTTGAATGAAGGGGTTTCGATGTTGGACCGGGCGAACATCAAGAGCATTCTCGCCGAGCACAAGCTTACGGAGGAAGGTCTCGTGAAGCCCGAAAATGCGAAGAAACTCGGCGAGTTTGCCGGCGTGGATGCGATCCTGATCGGGAATGTCACAGCGCTCGATGATGGAATCGTGTTGATGGTCAAAGCCATCTCGACGGCCTCGGCGAAGATTGTCTCCGCTGGAAGAATCACGTTCGCAAAGACCAGCGAGATTCAGCAACTCCTCAACAGGGGTATCTCCTCCACCGCGAGAACTGCTCCCGCCACGACAACTGCGGCTGACGGTGCGAGTAGTTATCAGAATGCCAACGCTATCGCGACGAAGGACATCGGATCACTTCGCGTTGTTCTCAAGTCCATATTGCCTCTAAATCTCGATAATGGGCGCATGGGAATCAGGTGCTCTTTCGATTTCATAAGCCTCGAAACGCAGAGACCGATCGTCGTCGCGCTGAATGCGACCGCACCCGATCGCTACAAACGTTCAATAATAGGTGACTTTCTTCGATCAACCTTGATTGACGAGAATGGTGGCCTGTGGAATCTCCACAACTCAGAGGTGGCCGGGATGAGCGCCGTTGGCGTTGGAGCAAAAGGCATTTACGATGCCGACGGTTTTTATCAACCAACAGATATTGTTGCTCTTCTTAAGAGAAAGGATGACGTGGGATCAGACAGCGGGAGTTACAATGATGGGTTTGGCAACCAAAAATATCAGTTCATCTTCGGGTCAACGACCGAGATGTCACATGGGCAGAGCATATCGGTCACCATGAGTTTCGTTCACGATGCGAACCAAACGACCTCTGGCGCGCCACCGAAAGTCTTCCAAATCGCCAGCGAGGTCGTCGTTGGCGTTGCAGCGGCAGATGGGAAGAAGTCCTATTCACTCCACAACCTTACGTTTGATCGAGTCAGCATACCAAGATCACCATAAGCTTTTGGCAAACGGAATCCGTGTCCATCGGTGTTCATGCGTGGTTGAAATTCTTTGCGCCGCCGCGTCTTTGCGTTGAAACGAATCAGTGGTTGAACCGGATTTTGATTGAGCGCGAGGACGGTTTCGGTTAAAAAGATTTGCCGAGTTCGCAGAGTTATGCCAACCATGACGCTTGAACAAATCCGCACGCACGGCTTGCGTGCCCTGGTTGNNACGGAAAATTTTAACGCAAGTTGAATTTGAAAAGCTTTGCCCAAGTTGAATTGAATCATTGCCGACATCATCACGGTGCGAGCCGCACTGGCGTTCAGGCCGCCCCCGAATGCTTTCGGAGATGACTGATCGCGCGGACTTGCCTGAAACGAGCGACAGTACGAAGGTGACGGGGAGCCTGCACGAGATTGAGGCTGGTTGGCGCGCACCGCGGGCGGCGACACGAGAACGCCGGAACGTTTAGTGAAGGCGTTTTGGTGTCGCGGCGGCGAGAATCCATTTGCTCGAATGGAACCAGCCAGCTTTAATCTCGGCGCAATAGGCGATGCAAACAGAATATATGGCGCAGGTGCGTTACGAGTGGCCGCATCCTGAGGTGTTCACGATTGAAGCCAAACAGGGAATGTTTGGTGGTTACCGGCAGTGTTTGATCGTTGGCGGACAGACAAAGGATCACGAAACGCAGATCGTGTTCAAAGTCTTGGAATACGAGACTCATTTGGACGTGAACCTGGGCATTCTACGATTCACGGAAGGACGTCCGCCCACAGTAGCGATTCATCCCCAGCGAATTGCTCAGATGACGCTTTACCATCAGACACGACTCAAAGAGGGACTGCAAATTGTGACGCAACGCATCAAACGGGCGATAGCTCAAGCGTCGGCAGAAAAGCGATGATTCGTGCGGACTCGTATCGTTTTGCTGGATGCGCGTCAGAAAAAAAGAAAGGCACGTCGCCATCCCTTAAACACGGCAAGCGATAAGAAAACTTCCGCCAACACCGCCGTAACTTTTCATCGTGTAAACGAAGGTGGGAAAGGTGCAATTCCGGCGAGACGGCGAATTAGAACTGGTGCGCAAGTTGGAGTTTCAATGTGTGCCCTGTCTCTTAGCTCGAACAGCATCTGTATAATACTCATTGGCCAAGTCTGCTTGTGGGATTTGCAATTCGAGGAGAAGTAAGCTTAGGGTGTTTAAGGCGATTGGAACTCTGCTTTTATCAGGTACTATGCAGTCACAATTTTGCCGTTTGATTTTCGTTTTGCACAAAGCATTAATCAATGACGAGAAAGAATTTCCCATCGGGAGACTTTATTAAAACCTCTGGTGAAAACCAGAGGGGTTCAACTGCTACAATTCAGGTTTGAACCATGACACTGAATTGCTCCTAACTAACATTCACAATCGGGAGGCAATTATGAAGGCCGGGCTTAAACATGATTATCCCCTGATTACCCGGAACAGGATTGCGCTCATTATTGCACTTAATTTAACTATGCGCAATGTGGTCAGCAAATCGGAGTGATCTGATTCTCTCAATGGATCAACGACCATTAAATAGTTTTTGTTTCTCTGTAATTAAGGATTCGGAAATGTGTTTGTATTTTGCTTCAATCCCCAGGGAATGAAAATTGCGCAGATACTTTCGATAGAAAGTAAAAACTGCAACGCCAACCCCACTGAAGATAATTTCAGAAAAAAAAGTGTTCTCAAACAAATCTAAGAATTCGACAATTTTCGATCGGGAAGCAATAAGCTGCAATTCTCTTAGTTCACCTTCCAGACTATCCTGCAAAAAAGCCAAATCTTCTGAACACCTTTGCGTTAAATCTAGTTGATATGTCGGAACACGAATGCACTGATGGCGGGAAGTTAATTCCAAGTCATCCCGATAAAAACCTAGAAGAAAATTACTGTCCTTAAATTCGTCCCAAAGGCAGCTTGCACGTGGTGTAGCAAATATCTCGCATCCGGCATGCTTAGATGATGGTTCGTAACCCCAATTGGTGTCCACAAGCCCTTGATAATACATTTCATCAAGTATTAACAATGTGTCCTTCTCTGGTTTACCAAAGAAATCGGTGGCAAAGTTTGTTAACTCTGATAAGTGCCAAAAAGCATGTGACTTTTGAGATCGAGTCAGAAGCAACTGGAGTATTCGAGGCTTAATAAATGTTTTTGGAAAAACAGACTTTTCACCCGAAATAATATTGGGAATTCTAGTTCTTCTTGTCGGATAAACAGGATCGCCGCCGGAATTACCGTATGCCAATGCCCGAAGAATCGTATTTTTTGAAAAGCCCGCTTCGGGCACTCCCTCCTCGGGCACAACATCGGCAATAATCCTATCCCAGTCTACAAAGTGTCGATTGCTTAATACCTCAGCCAAAGCCGACAAACCATCTGCAACATTCCAGTTACATAGTGCGAGCAACAAAGTCCCGTGGCGATTGGATTCAAGGGACTCGCTTAGTTTATTTAGAAACTGTTCGCTGCGCATAAATGTCCACAGCATTCCATTCCGAGAAGTAATCTCGACTTCATTGAATGACGATCCTTTTTCCATTCGAATTACACGTTGTTTGACAAGCTCCGAAAGTGAGCAAGGAGCTTCAATAGAAATTATCTTTGCTCCATGCGAACCAAAAGCGCTGTGTGCTTTTGCATTTTCTAACATCGATCGTGTGGCTGGTCGGCAAGAAATTATAGAAGTAAGGCGTGGTAGAAAATCATACGAGCCTTTGATATTCTCAAAACAGTGGTCAAGATGGCAAAGGGTATCTATGAATGCTTCAATTAGAATTTGATCCTTTTGGTCGCAATTATCGATAACAATAATCAAGTTCTTGACTCTTTGTGAAAGGGCATAAAATTTCAGACAAACAAATAAAAAAGGAATGCGCTTCTGAGACTGAATTATCTGAAGGACCTTTTTTTTATCTTCAACCTCGGCGGGCTTAAATGTTGCTTGTGGCATCAAAAGCTCCCGGTTATTTTCCCAAAAAAAATCAAACAGATTCTCGGCTTCTTCGTTGAAATCCATCTCACCAGTAAGATGCGCTTCAATTTCAGAAGCCACATAGGTCGAAACTCTATCGTAGGCCAACTCTTTCTTTTGATTCTTTTCCAGCTGTCCAAACTCATTAGGTAGGTTCAACGATTTGAACGATGCCTTGCGCCTATTCAAATCAAGATAAATTGTCACTGGCGTCTCATAGGTTTGA
>PLJQ01000101.1:11688-20155 GCA_003140275.1 Limisphaerales bacterium | reverse complement strand
AACTTTTCTGCTCCACGATCAAAACGCCGCGCCAAAACATATCAATGAATCCGTAAGTGCCGGAGATGCGCCGGGCCGGTTCTTCAAAGCTGGCGACCACGCGGCGTTTGATGCCGAAGACTTGAAAGAATTCATTCCAGAAAGTTTGTGAGTCAGCGCGCTCACATCTCGCACCCTTCCATTCGCCGGAGAACTTGATGGCGTTGTGACGGATTTCGTTCCAACTGATCGGCATGGCGGGATTTTATCGAAAGCCGGACGGAGCAGCAATCTTGTTCCCGGCAGTTCAATCGAAGGCGCGGTTATTCGCTTTGGCAGCCGGCACATAAGCCGGTCAGGCGTTACGGGACAGAATCGCGCCGTATTGGCGCCTTCCTACAGGCAGCGCCAGTAAAGTGTGCGGCTTTGATATTCAACCCGCATCGTTCCCGCCGTCGCCCGTACGAAGAATTCGCGGTGCAGGTTGAGATGAAGCGTGTCTGGCCTGGCGTTCATTTCATGCTCCGCAAACCCGCCTGACGGGCGCGAATAGCCAGTCGTTTGGCCTTCTCCGCCCCGTGACGGCGAACCGAAAACCATCGCCGCGCGACCACATACGGTTCGGGACTCCACAGCGCCATCCAATACTTCCGCACCCGCCGGCCCCGCCGCACGACCACGTGACGCACGCCGATGATGCCCGACCGGCTTTTGCGGCGCGGCAATTCCGCCCACTCGCGACGCGACATCCGTGCCGCTGTTCCCAACATCGCCGCCAACTGTAGGTGATGCTCCTGCGCCGCCGCCAACGCCGGCGCCCGTCCGCCGTGCTTTTTATCCGTGAAAAATGCGGAATGGATTTTGCCCCGGCGCCGCAAGCGCACAAAGAAACCATGATTATGCTTGGCCGGCTGATCAATCCGGCAGATGCCCGGTGTGCTGGACGGCTTGTTCATAATGCCGGCAATGCTTTCACCACCTTCAGCGTTTCCAGTCTCACCGTGATGACTTGGCCGGGGAGGCGGACGGGGTATTCCTCATCGTCGATGCGGTTCGGATCGCCGGCAATGTGGCCTTGCTCGTCACGGGTGACGCGGAATGGGTTAATCACCCTTTCGAGCGCGCCGCGGTTGCCGAGACGGTAGTCATAGACCCCGGCGGGGATGCCGCTCAACGTCAGGAAGTCGTTGTAATATAAATCCAGCGTAGGAGACGACGTAAGGAGACTCTGATCTTTTTTAGTTGGAGTCTCGTTACCTCGTCTCCTACCCATTACCTTCATCGCCTCCATGCGCCAGTCGAGTTTGACTTCCTTGTTCCCTGCCGTTTCAGCGGAAACTCTTTGGCGGATTCGTAATTCACGTGCAGGTCAGCGAGTTTCTTGCCGGCGGCGGCGAAAGCAAGCATGATTTCACAAGATTTCATACCTTTGTTGTGGGACGTTCCATTACGAATTCGGCTTGGAGCGATGCCGGTTGAACGAGCCGCGGCAGGCGGTCATGGCCTTGGGCGTGGGCTTGAGTTCCAGCGTCGGCATGGCGGGATTTTACAGGAAGCCGGACGGAGCCGCAATCTTGAGTTCATTGAACCATCGGTGGTGTTGGTCACCGGTCAACTCGCCGCCCCGGCCACGAACTGGCGGGAAACGGATCTTCCAGGATTGCCAATCAATGGAATTGCCAACCGGCGGCAGAGGATTCAGCGGTTCATGGCTCCGCCGGCAGCGCCTTCTTAACCATGGTCAAGAGTTCATCGGGTTGAAATGGCTTTGCCAGGGTGCCAACGGCGCCCAGGTATTTGGCCAGTGGGAGCACACGGAATGCCCCGGGCCGGCCACAGATGGCGATGATTGGAACCTCTTGATAATCCCGGCGAAATTCGGCGATGGTTTCCATCCCTTCCTGATTTGGCATGAAGAGGTCGGTAATGACCAGGTTTGCGGGGTTGGCGCGATGCGCCTTTACACCTTCCCGCCCATCCGGAGCCGAAACGACGTCGTAGCCCTCCAACCTGAGAATATACTCGAGCATTGATCTCATTTCGGCGTCGTCGTCGATGATAAGGATTCGTGCCATTCCTGCTTAAATTTGGACAACCTGGAGAGGCAATGCGCAAACTTGGAATCCGCAAAACCCACTCCGAGCCACACCCATGGCCCGGTACTTCTCATTTTCCGCTCCAATCCCCAGCCGGCCTGCGCATTACCCAATGATACAGTCTGAAAACGATTACGGTTCCCAAGGGTAATACGGAGCAAATTTGGTAATCTATCAAAAAAAGAGTAAAATTCGGAAATTTAATGACGCCGGTTTGTGAATGATTGGCAAGAAACACGAGGGCAAAGGCGAATCCATCGGCGCTGCCTTTTTTGCAATCCCCAGATCGAGTGAAGCTGACAATAAAGCAAAATCTTACGTCATTTCCATTTCCAGCCGCCGGACTTCTTCCGCAATCATCTCCGTCACGCGATGTTTGGCCAGATAAACCTGGGCAATGGAAACTCCGAAGGCGCCGGCCACTTTGGCGGGCGACCATTCCTTGTTTACGTAAAGATCGAACATTTGATACTTCTGCGGATCACAACGGCGCTTCACCCTCGCGATGGCTGCATCGAACAGATTTCTCCTCCATTCGGCGTCCCACACCGCGTTCCAATCCTGGCTCGCCGGATCAACCACCTGTTCCACCGCGTGGTCGCCGGTGGCAGTGTCGTGGGAAACGGAAGGCCATTCGGCGGTGGATCCGCGTTTGCGGAGCTGATCTGTGATGCGCCAACGAGTCATCTTCAAGAGCCAGCCTTTGAACGAGCCAATCGCCGGGTCGTACTTGAAGCCGGGCATGTGCTTGGCGATCGAAATCATCGTTTCCTGCACCACTTCCTGGGCCTCGACCTCGCTTAGACCGCCTTTAAGGGCCACGTTGTAGATGAGTTTCCAGTAGGTATCAAAGAAGTCCTGCCAGCTTGCCTGGTCCTGCCAGTTTTTGAGTCGCTGGATCAAAGTTGCGCGCGTGGGAATCAATTCGTCCATAGGCTGTTTCTCGCATGAGAATAAAGTCTAGCCCAAGCGCGGGCAAACAACAAGGAATTGCGAGCGAGCAAGCGCAACGAAGAAAAGCCGGCGCTGGAAGCATCTGCCTGAGTTTCCAGCTCCAACGTGGTTTTCATCCGGGAAAATAACTTTTGATGGAAGGCCGTTTTCGTTCGGGATGGATTCGTGAGGAGGATTCCACTTCATTAACAAGAGCGCCGGGGAAAGGCGAAGTCAGTGGAAAACGGTGGGCTTGATTCAGGGCAACCTTTCGACTAAACATCGCGCAGCACGCGCAACGAAGCTACCATTGAACCTTATTTCTACACACCGTTGGAAGACTGTGTTGGTTGCGGTTATTGGATCTATGGCAACCTGGGCCGAGATGTCCAGTGCGCAGCCCGCCACAGCCATCCACCCTGCCAATGAAATCCGGATCGCGGAAATCCAGGGCATTGTGGAAGTTTCACCCGTCGGGTCCACGACCTGGGTGCTGACACAAACCAACCAACTACTGCACCCATTCGACCGGTTGCGCACCGGCGTGAACAGCCGAATGGCGCTCCTTTGGTCGGATCAGAGTATCGTGCCGTTCGGGGCTTCGACGGAACTGGAAATTCTGCCGCCGCATTCGTCCAATGCGCAATCCGGCCTGCAACTCATCCGCGGGATTATTTCTTTTTTTCACCGCGATACGCCGGGCCGCATTCGCGTGATCACGCGCGGCGCCTTCGCGAGCGTGGAGGGCACTGAGTTCGTTCTGGCGGTCACGGTCACCAACGGCACGGAGCTTGCCACCCTGTCCGTGATCGATGGCAGAGTCCAGTTTGGCAACGAGCAGGCCACCCTCGTCCTCACCAATGGCCAGCAGGCGGTCGCGGAGTCGGGGAAGGCGCCCGCTCGCACCGCGGGTTTTACCGCCAACAACGTCCTGCAATGGTGCTTCTACTATCCGGCCGTGCTCGACCTGGACGAGTTGCCACTCACGCCAGAGGAACAAAGAATTCTTGGCGAATCCCTCGATGCGTATCGCGCGGGCGATTTGTTGGCGGCGCGGGCGAAATATCCGGTTGCGCGCCAACCCGGTTCCGACGCCGAACGTGTCTATGATGCCGCGCTCCTCCTGAGTGTCGGCCAGGTCGGGGACGCTGAGGCGGCACTGTCTTCGTTGTCAGCCGTCGATGCCTCCGCGCGCCCGCAGCGGCTCGCCGCAGCTTTGCGCCAACTCGTCGCCGCCGTGAAGCGCCAGCCGGGTCCCGCCACCGTCAATCCGGAACTGACCACGGAATTCCTTGCGAATTCCTACTACGAACAATCCCGCGCGGTGCGCGAAACTTCGCTGGAGAGCGCGTTGAATCTGGCGAAACAGGCCGCGTCCCGCTCGCCGCAATTCGGCTTTGCCCGGGCGCGTGTGGCGGAACTGGAGTTTGGTTTCGGCCACATAGCGAATGCGCTGGACGCCTTGAATAAAAGCCTCGCGCTCACGCCGCGCAATGCCCAGGCGCTCGCCTTGAAGGGTTTCCTGCTCGCGGCGCAAAACCAGACCCGCGACGCCATCACCTGGTTCGACCGCGCACTGGCCGTGGACGGCGCTCTGGGCAACGCCTGGCTCGGCCGGGGGCTTTGCCGTATCCGCCATGGCGACGCGGCGGGCGGACGCGAAGATTTGCTGGTGGCGGCGGCGCTCGAACCGCAGCGCGCTGTTTTGCGAAGCTATTTGGGTAAGGCTTACGCCAACGCCGGCGATTATCCTCGCGCCACAAAGGAACTTCAACTCGCGAAGCGCCTCGATCCGAATGACCCGACGGCGTGGCTTTATTCCGCTCTGCTCAATCAGCAGTACAACCGGTTCAACGAAGCGATTCGTGATTTGGAAAAATCGGAGGAAATGAATGACAACCGGAGCGTCTATCGCTCGCAACTACTGCTGGACCAGGACCAAGCCGTCCGCAGCGCCAATCTGGGCGCAATGTATCGGGACGCCGGAATGTCCGAGGTCGCCGCGCGTGAAGCCTCCCGCGCGGTGAACTACGATTATGGAAATTATTCCGCCCACCTGTTCCTGGCGAACAGTTACCTTGGCCTCAGCGATCCAAACATGATCAATCTTCGTTACGAAACCCCCGCCGAGAGTGAGTATCTGCTGGCAAATTTGCTGGCCCCGGTGAGCGCGGGCGCGATCTCGCCCGCTATTTCGCAACAGGAGTATTCCAGGTTGTTCGAGCGTGATCGCTTCGGAGTCGTTTCAAGCACGGAATACCTGAGCCGCGGGGACTGGACACAATCGGGCGGGCAGTACGGCACTTACGAAAACTTCAGCTATGACCTGGAGGCATTCTATCGCTCCGATCCCGGCCAACGGTCGAATAATGACATTGAGCAGCGCCAACTCTCACTTGCGTTCAAGCAACAGCTTACCCCACAAGACAGTGTTTATTTGCAGGTCCAACAGTATGAAGCAAAAAGCGGCGATCTGGCCCAGTATTATACTCCAAACATGGCGAGTCCAAGCGTCCGATTTAACGAGCAGCAAGAGCCAATTGTGGGCCTCGGCTATCACCATGAATGGAGTCCCGGCGTCCACACCCTCTTTTTCGCGACCCGCCTCGCTGATACTTTTTCGCTTACCAACCAGACACAGCCGACCCTCGTTGCGTTCAGGCCGGACGTTGACCCAATTTCCATGCCCGGCGTCACAATGCTGACCGGCGTGCAGGGCATCACAATCCATGAGAATCTTGTCAACAAGCTGGAGATTTATTCGGCAGAGCTGCAACAGATCTGGCAGCAGCCCTCCCATAACACCATTCTCGGTATGCGTGCGCAGTATGGTCATTTTGACACCGCCAACCTGCAAAACTTGCCCTCCACTTACGGCGCTCTTTTTCCCAATCCTCCGGCACCTGCGGCACAACAGGACATCACTTCTCTTTTCAGGCGCATCAGTTTTTACGGCTATCATCAATGGGAGATCACCGACTCGTTGGAACTGATTGGCGGATTAGCCTACGACCGGATAACTTTTCCAGAAAATTTCCGGACCGCGCCCATTTCGGCCAATGAAAGGACAGAGGATGAGGTTTCGCCCAAGGCTGGCCTGATTTGGAGACCCGCGCCAAACACCGTCGCGCGGTTTGCTTATACGCGCTCGCTGGCAGGCGCCAGCCTGGATCAGAGTTATCAGCTCGAGCCTTCCCAGGTGGCGGGCTTCGTTCAATCCTTCCGGAGCCTCATTCCTGAATCCGTGGCGGGGGCCAGTGTCGGCGCCCGATTCGAAACCTACGGAATTTCGTTGGAACAGAAATTTCACACGGGAACTTACCTCGGTATTTCCGGTGAACTGTTAAACTCCGCCGTCCATCGAACGGTCGGGACTTTCGACGTGCTTCCGGACCAGTTGGATTTTGCCATTCCCTCGGGACTTCGGGAGCACCTCGATTATCAGGAGCGGTCGCTCCTGTTTTCGGCCAACCAATTGGTGAATAAAGCATGGTCCTTCGGCGCGGGTTATCGCATCAGTCAGGCAGTACTTAAGGACAACTTCGTGGACGTGCCAGACGGCCTTATCTTTGACAATTTTCAACCGAGACAACATCTGGAGGGCGTTCTGCATCACGTAAGTTTATTCGCGATTTACAATCATCCCTGCGGTTTCTTCGGTGAAGGAGAAGCCCACTGGTATGCGCAGCAGAACCAGGGCTACACACCGAAGGAGCCGGGCGACGACTTCTGGCAATTCAACGCGTTTGCCGGCTATCGTTTCCCGCGCCGAAAAGCTGAGATAGCGGTCGGTCTGCTCAACATCACCGACCAGGATTACCGTCTCAACCCGCTCAACGTTTACAACGAACTGCCGCGCACACGAACGCTGATGGTGCGTCTCCGACTCAATTTTTAGGGAAGCGAGGACGGGACAGGGCTGGAGGTTTTAAGCGAAGCGGGCGGCTACAAAGATTCGCTCCTCACGGTGGGGAGGCGGCGGGCGTAGGCTCACAGAATGATGGTTTGAACGCTCGCCCTCATCCCGACCTTCTCAACTGCTGTTGGGTTTTGCACATATCTTCAGAAGATGGGAGATATGAGAACGTTATGTCAATCTCGCCGTCGCCAATCACGATCTTTTCTACCAGTGCTTCGGCGATTCGACGCTTGTCTTCAGTGGGGAGCTTGGGCCAACGGTCGTAAAGGGTGTTGGCTTCGTGGAGCACATCTTCGGCTGATAACTGGTTCACTTTGCGAAAATCGATCTCGGCTTGCAGCTTCGGCAACTCCGCAGTCAACTGGTTCAATCGTTCCTCGGCTGGTTTGTAGAATTGTGCAAAGCCTTGGGCTGTAATGCCGCCATCAAGATACAGGCGATGCGTGCGGGTCATCTCCTCCCGCACTTTCTGAATCTCCCGAGCGTGGGTTGCCAGCAGGGCTTCTTTTTCAGTCAGGTTCCGGTCGGCTTGCTGCAAATGTTCGGCAATGCGTTTGGGTTGGGCGAAGAAAGCTTTCAATTCATCCTGGAAGATTCCTTCGAGGTCAACGATGGGGATTTTGTTGTGACAGTTGCGGCACACGTATTTGGGTGATTTGGCCCGCACATACATCTTATGACCGCACGCGCAATGGGCGAGATTGCCAAACATCTGCACGGGCAATTTGCCCGGTCGTTTCCAACTCTTCAATTGTTCCTCAATGATCTGGTTGACCTCGTTCCAAAGCGTTTCGGAGATGATCGGCTCGCAGAGGACCTGGCCCCATTCGGTTTCCGGTTTGAGCTTGCCTTTCCAGTGGCCGTCCTTGCGAATGCGGTTGAAATAATAGATGCCCTTGGCGCTAGATTCACTGAGCACTCGAAAGACCTGGGTGTCGCGCCAGATCACACCGTCCCGAGTGCGGTAGCCGGCGGCATTGAGCAGCTTGGCGACCTTCCCCTTGCGGCGGTATTGCGAAAACAGTTCGTAGGCTTTGCGCCTGACGGCGGCTTCTTCCGGGTGCTGAACCAACTTGCGGTCTTGCCACCGATAACCGTAGGGGGCGCGGCCATTGATGGATTTGCCGAGTTTGGCGCGGGTCAGGATGGAAGCATTGACGCGCTCGGTGATTTCCTCCCGTTCCCATTGGGCGAACACTCCAAGCAGATGATAGAACATCCGGCCTCCGGCGGTGGTCGTGTCAATGGATTCGCTCAAGGAAATGAGGTCGGCGTGATGTTGGTTGAAGAAATCGGAAAAATCCTCCAACTCCCTCCGGTTACGGGACAGACGTGCCAGCTTTGAAAAGACCAAGCCGGTAATGTGACCCCGTTCAATATCCTTCATCATGCGTTTGGCCTCGGTATACTGCATGACGGCCTTGCCGCTTTGCCCCGCCAGGTTATACACCTCCTTGACCGTCCAGTTTTTAGATTGGGCGTAGAGCCTAGCGCGTTGTTCGTGATGCTCCGGGCTGTCGCCCTGGGCCTGGTCGTCGGT
>PLJQ01000101.1:0-11675 GCA_003140275.1 Limisphaerales bacterium | reverse complement strand
ATGAGCAAAAAGGCGGTCATCGAAGCATCTTCGTTGCCAGCACTGGCGAAAAAGTTTCGTGAAGCATCTGGAAAAAACCGGGCCGAAGCAGCCCGCGATTTGGGCGTGGCACGTCCTAGTGTTATTCAGGCGGAAGAAAGACCTGATATAAATTTATCCAAGCTACGCAAGCGCATCATCGAGCGTTACTCGCCCTATGAGCTTGTTGGTCCTGTCTTTTACTTGAAAAAGAAATCCTAGACTCGCCTGCACATTTCTGCGGCAATCGCGCGGATGAGCGAATGCCTCACGCTCACTATTCAACTTTGCAGGCAGCGGCGTTTGCAGTTCTACGAGTGTGCCGCGCTCCAACCATTCCGGCCCAGGTTCTTCTTCTCTCGAATCCGTGACAATAACTGGCGGAGCTACAATCTTTCGTGATTTAGTGATTTTGTTTTTTTGGAAATATTTGAAATGGCCACGTGAGATGTGCTCCCTTGGCTTGTGTTTAATTGTTTGCACCACCTGAAATTCTGTATTTTACAATTGTGGTGTTGTCGGCCTGTGGAACGATGTCTTGAATGACAATGCTGCCAATTTCGGCGGTGCTTTTTACATGAACACCGCCGTCGGGCATCGGTGGGTAGTTTCCAATTTGAATAATTCTCAACGGTTTATTTTTTGGGAGAGTCGCCGGTAAAAATTTGCACTTGGCGGCTAGTTCATCGTATGTGGACTCGCGTGTTTGAATTGGAAGATTAGTGGCAAGGACTTCGTTAATCTTCCTTTCCAATTCCGGTTTGAGTGTCGGATCAATTTCCCCCGCGTATTGCAAAAACGCATTGGCGCTGTGATTCCCTTTAATGGGAGTGAGGTCAGGAATTATTGAGGTGAGAAAGTCATGCACCAAATGACCGGCTGCATGAACTCGCATGTTCCGATGGCGCAAGCTCCACTTTAATTCCAACTGAACTGTTTCGCCTGGCTGTAAATGTCCGCGAAGCGTTCCTTGATGAAGAATGCGGCCATCTTTGAACCGTACGAATTCCACTTTCAGTTCACCATTGGGACCGATGATCCGACCTTGATCGCTCGGTTGTCCGCCGCCTTCCGGGTAAAAAACCGTGTCGCTCACTTCGATCATCGTTTTTGCACCATTCGCTTCAACTAATAAAACGTGAGCGGATAATTTTTGAGAATAAGCGTCAAAATAATAGGTTTGTTTTGTATTCATAATTATATTTCTTTTCTCCAATGGCGAACGGCACAAGCCGTTCGCCATTGGAATCGCTGCTAGTCTTCGACCCCCGTGGCCCGAGCGACGACATAACGCATCACCTCATCCGCGAAGTTTACCGGACAGTGGACCAAGTTTTCCGGGATGGTTAGGAAGTCACCGTGTTTGACATCAATAAACGCTCTAAGGTCGTCTCCGAAGAACACTCGAGCCTGTCCCGATGTGATGAGTATGCCCGTTTCGAATGAGTGACTGTGCGCATTAGCGACTGTCCGCGGAGGAAGCTCGCCTTCCGCCATCGAAAGCGCTTTTGTGCCGGAGAGTCGTGCCGAAACACCCCACCGACGATTGAACCCATGCGAGTTCTCACAAAATCGCTCAGAGGCATTTACCACGATGATCTTTGACGGGAATCGCGGCATTTGGAAGTTGCCGTCGCCGATTACTTGCGTTTTAGTATTCATAACTACTTTTCTTTCTTCTGTTTGGAAAAATAACCGGAGAGCGCTAGCGAAAACTGCTTGCCAACGCAGGCCAATCGAGTTAGACACCGCGTGTTCGTCAAGAACGAGCGGGCCTCCGGCCCGTTTTCCGGCCGCTCGGCTCGCGTGTAACCGCGAGTTTTTTTCGAGCGGCTTTTTTTCAATGAACGACCATGGAGGAAGAGTACCATGCCTTGCTACATGGTGCAAGCTTTATATTCTTAATGATGCACGCACCACAATTCTATTGCAGCCGCGCAATACCCGTGTCATTTTGGCGAAATGAAACGAATGGAGAAGGACCAAAAACAACCAGCGCAGAAATTTTATCCTGACGTAGTTGGTGAATTGGAAAATTTAATTCGGCAGTTCGGTTCTGCTGAAGAATTACTGGCGGCGATCAGGATGATTCCCGGGTTTGCTAAAACAAACCGTTCAACGCTCTATCGCTGGCAAAGAGGTCTGGTGGACCAAGCCAAACCTAAGCTCGTGATTCGACTGCTCAAGGAGCAAGAACATTCCGTCAGGTTACGTCTCGCCGTTCCCGAGACGCTACAACTTCTGCCCGTCTTCATAGTTCTTTGGAACGACGTTCCTACACCTAAAGGGGAACCGTATGGCCTACTAAAGCGTCTTGGTGTGCAGACTCAAGTTAAATTTACACCGGGTGGGTTAGAAGCACTCAATTGCCTGCGCACGGAAAATTATGATGTTGCTTTTGCCGCAGAGGAGCTTGGTCAAAAACATGAATCCTCGGACATTTTCGGTTTGTGCCAACTCAGCGAGTCATTTTGGTCGGGAGTAACTGTGAAGGAAGGTAAAACAAAAGAAGGCATAAAAACAGTCGATGAACTTGAGGGGTTAACAATTGGTTATAATCCACAAACAGCCTTAGTTGAAAAACTGCCGGCCATCGCAAAAACATTTGGCGTCAAATTCAATTGGGTTCCTGTAAGGCAAACAGAGGAAGCAATCAATCGCCTGGCTGAAAAAAAAGGAGCAAACAAAATCGACGTGGTTCTTGGTTGGCAGCCATTACTCAGTCAAATAGAAGATCATTTCAGGAAACACGGCCACGCGATTTACCCAATTGATCTTGGACCCTACATACATGACGCGTTCTCGGTGAAAGTCTGGATATATGTAAAGGCTTCGGCAAATGCTACAGCCGTAAGGTTACTCTTAACATCTCTTTGCCCAGCCATAGAACTTGTCTCAACTGCGCAAGGTGCGGTGATACGAGGAGATGAAACTAAACTACAAGCACTCTGCAGAGTGTGCTTCAAAGAGCTTGGTAAAAAATGGGAATCGGATATGCCAAGTCTGCGTAGAGCCCTCGACCCAAAAGCAGCGATATATGAACTCGGGCGTCTGAAACCAGAGGCGATTCTAGATCTATGGCAGAAAGAGATTATGGGAAGTAAAAAACACCAAATGCTCTCTAAAAATAAAACGTAGCGAATTCCTTTCTCTGTGTGCCTGAGTTGCTGTCTATGACAAATCACGGGTATGATATAATGGAAAACATGAATTGGATGAAGAAACAACGATGGCTCATAAAAGCGATAACTATTGTGCTTTTTCTTGCTGTGTGGGAAGGGGTCGTGAAAGTCGGAATCGTAAAGAGCGTGTTATTGCCCGCACCGACTGCTGTTTTTTCAGCCCTGATGGAAACATTGCGAACTGGTGTGTTGGTTTCTGACAGCTTGGCAAGTTTGCGGCGCGTGCTCGTCGGTTTTCTTTTCGGTTCTACTCTAGGAATAGTTACAGGCGGTTTATATCTGAATTCAAAAATCCGTCTGATTTTGAGCGGTCCATTAGAATTAATCAGACCGATCCCGCCTTTAGCCTGGGTACCGCTCTCATTACTCTGGTTCGGATTTGGCGATCCGCCTGCATACTTTCTTGTGGCACTCGGGGCGTTCTTTCCCGCTTTGAGCGCGACACACCTTGGATTCTCTCGCGCCGAAACTTCTTACAATCGAGCGGGCCGAATGCTTGGATTAAAGCCCCGACAGATCTTCACCGTCGTAATCGTGCCCCAAGCGCTCCCTTCAATTCTATCCGGCCTGCACGTTGGTTTGGGAGTCGCCTGGATGATCGTAGTTACAGCAGAATTGGTAGGCGCTCAGTCCGGCTTAGGCTATTTGATTCAAATAAGTCGGGCACAACTTCAGACAGAATTGGTCGTTGGCGGCATGGTTGTCATCGGATTGATCGGAATGGTATTGAATGGGATAATGATACTAATCGAACGTGCGCTCCTACCCTGGCGTTATCGGGGACGGGAAATTGGGACCGCATAGATATGATTTCAGAAATCTCACAAATTGAAGTTTGTAACGTGTCGTTTGCATTTCCGAATGCGGTGGGACGTGGTTCAGAGGCGATCCTGAGAGATATTTCGTTTGTGGTAAACAGAGGAGAACTCCTTTGCCTTGTCGGCGAGAGCGGCTGTGGAAAAACGACACTACTCCAAATAATCGCCGGCTTATTAAAGCCAAAAAAAGGGGAGATCAACATTCATCAACACGCATCTGACAATGGAGCGGTCGTCCCTTGCACGATTGTCTTTCAAGACTTAAACTTATTTTACTGGCAGACCGCACTTGGAAACGTGAAAGTTTCGTTGCGTGCACGCGGGGTTCCGGAACCGGAGAGAACCACGTTAGGGCTGGCACTTCTTCAAAAGGTCAACCTCTCAGGGTTTCAAGATTACTATCCTCACGAACTGTCGGGTGGCATGAGTCAGCGCCTTGCGCTCGCGAGGGCGTTGGCAACGAACGCTTCTATTTTGCTTTTGGATGAACCCTTCAGCGACTTAGACGAAAAAACTCGGCGTGCTCTCGAAGAGGACTTACTACGTTTGAGATCCGAAACATGTTTAACCGTCGTAATGGTTACTCATGATCTGCGGCAAGCGGTGCGCTTAGGAGATCGAGTTGTCGTTTTGGCTGGGCGGCCAGCCCAAATTCAGTGTATGGAGAAAATTGAACTCCTGCGACCACGAAACGAAGAAGAAGAATTATTCAAAACCAAAGAAAAACTATTATGCACACATCTAACAACTTAAAAACAACATTACGGAGAATATCTTCACGCCTCGTGCTGCTGTTAATTGTCTTGGCAATAGCATTGGTCTGGTGGGGTTGTTCAAACAACTCCAAAGAAAAGCAAGCTGAATCGCCAAATCAGACGAAAACTGCCGCACCAATACGCGTAGGGTGGCAGCCCCCTTGGGCAAATCAAGGTCAACTCGTCGCAATTCTTAAAAATACCGACCTATTGAGCAAGGAGGGTGTGAATGCAGAGTTTGTCCCATTTACCTATGGCGGACCGATGACTGAAGCCGCTATCGCAAAACAGATTGATGTTGTTTTTGCGGGTGAACAGCCGGTTTTAACATTACTCAGTAAAAGTTCGGATTGGCGCGTCGTGGCTCGAATGGTTCGTTATCGGTCAGCCATCGTGGTGCCGGTCGGGTCGAAGCTCCGATCATTGTCAGATCTAAAAGGGAAAACCATTGCTACGGCTTTCGGCTCAACAACTCATCGCGATCTAGTACGAATACTAACTGAGAATGGTTTATTGGACGACGTTAAGTTAGTCAGTCTTGATCAAGCTGAACATGCGGGTGTGATTGGAGGGGGTGGCGATGAGAAGTGGGGCGGGAACGACGGTATCGCAACGTATGATCCCACAATCGCTGCCGCTGTCGCAAAGGGTCAGGCGCGGATACTTTACGCTTGGCCGTCACCTGGACTCATTGCGATTCGCAAAGACATAATCGAGGAAAGACGCGAAATGGTTGAAGCATTTTTGCGCGCTTATGTGAAATCGTATGCCTATTACGCGGCAAATTCAGCAAAGGCAAACGCATGGTATTCGAAAGAGTCGAGGCTGCCTTTAACTGATGAACAATATGCGGAGATCACCAAATTCGAACCAAACTTACAGGCGAAGTCCGAAAACGATGTCGATGTAAGTCTTTCCGATAGTGTCTTAGCTGAAGCGAAGCGAAATGCCGAAATCGCCTTGCGGCTCGGCATTCTCAAATCGCTTCCTGATATTGACAATTTATCCGTTCGCGATCTGGTAAAGAGAAAGTGAAGTCATAGATGAAAAGAAAATCCGGACAAGTATCTTTTGTCCGGACGACGTTTCGTTAGCTATTCGGTGCCACATTGGCGAGCACGTTCAAACCGATTGGAAATTCCAACTCACCGGGATTGAAATATACCAAGTGATCAGCGCGCTTCGGCGGAATGTGATGAAATAGTTCTTCGGCCAGATCGCCATGCGGATCAATGACTCCAACTCCATGTCCAAGGGCGATGTGCTGGATGATGAGATTGCACAACAGAGTCGTCTTGCCGGAGCCAGTTTTTCCAATGATGTAGATGTGCTGGCGCTGGTCTGAGGAACATATGCTGTCAGTCCGGGGGAAGCAAGCCGTGAAGAAACGGGAACCAGTTCCTGAAAGCCGAGTGTAAAGCGGCTGAGAAGGCCTATATGGCCACATTGCTGAGAGGCAGGCCGCTCGCAATCGTGTAACCGTTGTCTGGCAAGCGTCACGGGAGCGAAAAATTTTGAAAGATTGGACCGTTGCATCCGTATTACTATCAAACGGAATGATTGGATGCTCTATGGCTGTGAGTAAGATTCTCAAGAGAGTGATTGATCACCTTTACCCCACCGCCGCCGCAGGAACGCGGCTGGCGTTTGGATATTGTGCCAAACTCGCCTGGGCGAAGGTTTGTCGGCAACGCCAGTGGTATCTGGGTGTAGCACTTCACCCACAGCCCCGTCTCGGCAGGATTGACCGGCCTCCGACAAGAACGCGAGAGAATTCATCCCCTCACAGCGATACTTTCTTGAAACAGCGCAAGTCTTGCGCTGATTTATACCGTTTATGAAGCAGCGCGAAACAGGCTGCCCGACCGTGATGTTAGGTGATTTCCCAAGCATCCGGACCTTCTTGGATGCCTTCCGCAAAGCGACTGGAGTATCAGTCTGGATTCTTCCGATCCCACTACCTGCCATGCGTAATGGGATCGCCGTTACTGGAACGGAGTGGAATATCTCTGTACCTGTACAATGCTGCAGCCAAGTCATCGGCTGGCTGGTTGCAGAACCGGTTCGCCGGGGGCAACAGGAGAAACCTCTATTATCAGCTGCTGCTGCTTCGAAAGGGCTGTCTCCGCACCAACGCGATGCCGTGGAGCAATTGTTGCAACTTTTCGCCAGTCACCTCTCTTCGAAAAGCGACCTCTGTGTGCTTGCCACATCAGTGGCTGAACCGCTTTGCGTGCGGCGGGCGCGGGACTTCATCCGGGCGAATTTTCATGAGCCGCTGTGCCTGTCGCAAGTGGCGAAAGCGGTTGGTTTCTGCGCGGATCATTTCGCCAGGCTGTTTAATCGGGCAACGGGTCTGACGTTTACCAAATACGTCCTGCGCATGCGGGTTGAGAAGGCCAAGGAGTTACTTGCCAATCGGCAGCAGCGCGTGAGCGAAGTGGCGTTTGCCAGCGGATTCCAGACCATCCCGTATTTCAACCGTGTCTTCAAGCGGATGACCGGGCTGGCTCCCAACGCGTATCGGGGAGATCTATTCATGGCAGCCTCCCGCAAGATAAAGTCGGATTTGGGCAAGAAAAAATCGGCTAATGCGTAGCGCGTTTGTTCTGGTTTGGTAGCGTGTACTTCGCTTGGAGAAGCATTACTCGTCGTTCGGTTGGCGGAGAGACCAAAGAGAAAGTGAGCAAACAGGTGCGGAACGAACAAGAATCAAAACGTCGTTCAAATATTGATTTCCGCCAAAATGTCAGCCCGCAGATTACTAGGTTTGACGGGCGGCGTTCAGATTTTTGCCGATCGCCGGGTGTATTCTTGAAGCAGTTAACCTCAATCCATAAACAATTAGGAGAATTGCCATGCCCAAAAAAACGTTAGGTTCAATCGTGGTCCACACCTTTCCGCTTCCCGCAAAAGGGTTTGATCCGCTGACAGCCCCGCTAAAGGATCTTGAACGCCATGGTTTCCCGCCGCGCCCGGACCATATCAAGATGCCGCAGGCGGCGGCGAAGTGGGTGAACGCATTCAGCCGTTACTCTAAATTTAAGCACATTACACCGAAGTTCAAACTCCTGCCACACCATCACGGCCTGAATCGGCGCACTCAAAAAGGGACTGTCGGCGATGTAAACGCAACATCTGAAAACTGGTCGGGCTCAGTGCTGTTCATCGGAAGTGGCGACAGCTTCAAATGGATCTCGGGGTCGTGGACAGTCCCACACGCTTATCCCACGACGAAGTCCACCACCATCGCCTCAGTTTGGCTCGGTATCGACGGTGACGGCTCACCCGACGTGATGCAAGCTGGCACGGACACACTCGCGGACGGCACCATCTGGCCCTGGTTCGAGTGGTTCCCCGCTTATCCGGTCGGAATCGACAACTTTCCGGTAAGTCCTGGCGACGTGATCTACTTGCTCCTTTGTGCAACCAGTTCCACGACGGCTTGGATGAGCATTGGAAACCTGACTTCGATGCAGTATACCAATTTGTCTTTCTCAGCACCCGATGGCACTACACTGGTCGGTAACTGTGCAGAGGCCGTGGTCGAGCGGCCGGGGATCCCGTCTGTCGTGTTGCCAAGATACGGTGAGGTCTTCTTCGACGATACGACAGCTTGGACAGCCAATGGGCTCGGCTTTGATATCGGTCTTGGTACGGCGATGTTCATGCTAGCCGATGACGGAGTCACAACAATTTCGACGCCCACTTTTGAGGGCGACACGGATTCGTTCAAGGTGGCCTACACTGGACCGTAGTCGTTTCTCGATTAGTGGTGAACGAATAAGGCGAAAGGAAATGTGTAAGCTCAGCAAAGTCTGATCTCAGTATCTGAGAGCACTGGAAAGACTACTATTATGGCAAATGGCGATAATCTGATTGTTGGTCGCAGCAATTCAGCGACCCTTACCACTCGCTTATCGCGGAGCGGGGAGCCCGCTGGGCGCTTTGGTATCTTAGTCACCTCAGCTCTGGAGGTCACAGATGACAATGTGGACGGGATTGATGTATACACACCTCAAGGATATGGCGTCTCCGGTCTTTCGGACAACTCCACCGGCGTTTATGGGGAGAGTGACCAGGGCAACGGTGCAGAAGGTTACAGCCTCAAAGGACGCGGTGCGGTGGGCACAAGCGAACAATCGACAGGTGTGGTTGGCGTCAGTTTTGCCGAAAAAGGTGCTTATGGAGAAAGCCTCAAAGCTCATGATTCACTCGATTGGATGGACGCGAATTTTGATTACGGTAGCGTAAACGAGATAGGTGTTCATGGTGTCAATCATCAGGGTGGGGGTATTGGCGTTCGTGGCGATGCGAACGTCGACGGGCTTGGCTTTGGCATAGGGGTCATGGGCTCAGCGAACACCCATGGCGTCTACGGTGGTGGTGGATGGGCTGGTGTCTCTGCAAATGGCCAGCTTAACGGCATTGTGACTTGGAACAGTGTTAATACGAACATCGCAGCATATCTTGCCACACAGCTCACAAATGGTGAATACTTGGCTGCGGATTTCTATGGTAATGTCAGAATAAACGGCAAATTGAGCAAGTCTGGTGGGGGATTCTTGATTGATCACCCTTTGGATCCAGCAAACAAATACCTACAACACTCTTTCGTTGAGTCTCCCGACATGAAAAACATGTACGACGGGGTTGCAACGCTCAACGCCAGAGGGGAAGCCATTGTGAAACTGCCATCATGGTTCGGGGCACTCAATAAGAATTTTCGTTATCAATTGACAGCCATCGGCAGTTCAGCCCCGGCACTGCACATTGCCAAAGAGTTAAGTCGAAGCCGATTCAAGATTGCCGGAGGAAAAGGTGGACTGAAGATTTCCTGGCAGGTTACCGGGATCCGGCAAGATCCGTGGGCGAATGCTCATCGTATTCCCGTGAAGGAGAAGAAACCGGCAAAGGAGCGTGGACTTTATTTGCATCCCGATCTTCATAAACAGCCAGACAAAAAAAACGTGAAATGGGTCCGGCATCCCAAGCAAATGGTTCGTTGCAGACCAAACACGCTAATGCCGAAAAGGTCTGCAACAACGATTGAACTACGGCAGAAGCCATTGAAGCCTGAGGAAATCTTGCGTCGCCTGTCGATCCAGAGGAAGAAACGGCGATTTGCAGGTCGTGAAAAAAAGGTCGAAGGAATCAGCGACCGGGGGATCAACCGTGCCAGAAGCTGAACATCCCTCATTCTCAAGCATTTGGCCAAATTGGGCAGGGATTGGTAAAAGAACGATAATTTCAGCCATCAAACCGCCAAGCCGCGCCAGGCCAAAGTGCAACGAAGCCGGAGCGCCACCGACCGTCTCGTTGACCGCGCTGTCTGACACTATGCGCGCGGCACGGACTTGGGGCGGAGTTTGTCGAAGCAGCAAGTGAGGACTGACTCATCAACGACAATACAAACAAATGCAAGACCAAACTCGACTGGCGAAAAAGGAAAAATATGAGCGATATTATTGATATCTATACAGATGCGATTCATGACAACTTGCGGCCCATGTATGCGAACTGGCAACCCGGTTTACCGATTCAACTCGGCGATTACGGACTTTTAGACGGCAACCATTTCGTTCACATTGGAAATGTGGCAACCCTCGGAATAAAATTCAAGGTGCGCAAGGACACCTCAAAAGATCAGATTAATTTCTCGTCGAAGGGGACAACCAAAGTGACCCTGAATGCAGCGGGATCGGCTCCCGTAGCGGGAGGTGCTAATGTGAAAGCGAGCTTGCAGATCGACTTTTCTAGCGAAGAAGCTGTCTTTTTTAATGCCGCTGAATGCGCTTACGACATGATCGAAGACAAAGCGGCGTTGGGCACCGAGGTTATCCAGCGGTTTAAGAGCAACACATGGGACAGAGAATGGGCTGTCATAACGGACATTGTTAATGCAGGTTCCACTACCATTGCGGTTTCAGGTGGAACGACATCATCGGTCGTCTTTCAGGCGTCAGGAAAAGTGCCACAGATAAATCTGGCTGACGCTTCGATTTCTTTTAGCGTGGTTTCTTCTTCGAATGTGGCGCTGCAGATTGCAGCACAACAAGGTTTAAGCCCGCTCATTGGACTCTCAAAGATTCAGCATACATTTCTGTTCTTTGGCAGCAAGTTTAAGCCCGCACTCCTGATGAATAATCTTGGCCTGCTCAGTCGATTGGAGGACACAACTGATACAAACGCGGCGCCTTTGCCGGCAAATCCGATTTATTTCGGACAGTTTAACGCTTAAATAGTTGCGAATCTATGCTCCTGCCGGCCTACCGGAGCTATGCAACGTCGTATCGTCTGACGACCGGACGAAATAAAGGAGAGGGATTTTAATGGTAACTGGCTCATCATTCATGGTTCCAAAACCAGTCGCCACTCCTTCCCACAGAAAGTCTCTGTGTCGTTAGACTTTCTGTGGGCAAACACCGGCAAAGTGCTTGGGGACACGCCGGCGAGGTAATGGCGACTGATTTTGAAATCCGAATGGGAAGCGTGAACTCATAGATTACGCAAAGTGGGTCTGATTAGCCAGACGCCATTACTTGCCAAATCGGGCATAAAATGGACGCGCCAGTCGGCGCGGCTGTCAATACAGTGCCGCATTCGCGGCGGCGCATTTCCAAAACTCGTATCGGTAGTAAAGCCCGTCGTTACGTCCGTGCTTCAGCACGAACCGGTCGCAATTGCGAGTTCGTCGTCGGTGCGATAGCACCTCATCTAAAACCAGTCCCCCAACGTGTCGGGGCATCGGACGGATAGTCCGTAGCGCCCGACTTAAACGCTTTTTGGATAAAGGACACCGGTTAGGGGGACTGCATCCCGATAGCCGAAGGAAAATGCGTTTAAGTCGGGCGATAGCCGACGACACGTTGGGGAGCTAGTGGTGCGGCGGTTAAGCCGTG
>PLJQ01000205.1 GCA_003140275.1 Limisphaerales bacterium | reverse complement strand
AGATACGGTGTCAATCTGCACCCAATCACCACCGGATTTGTCAATATTGCGTCCGCCGGAGGGCGGCCGGGGGTCGTTACTGGCTTGCACTGGCGGCTGTCCGCAGGCAAAAATAATGGGATAGAAAACGATGTTTAAGTTTTTGTTGTTCGTCAAATTGAATCGTCATTGCCCGAAGCAATCGCAGAAGCAATGGCCGCTTGCTTTGGCGATGTTGATGCTCCTTTTGACGCCGGCGGCTTTGTCGGCGGCGAATTTTACGGCGACGCTGGATCGGGACACCACACGCGTCGGCGAGAGCGTGACGCTGTCGTTGAACTTTGAAGATGCTTCGCCGAACGGCACTCCGTCCCTGCCACCCCTGTCCGGGTTGCGAGTTGCGGGCGTCGAACAATCGAGCCAGGTGAGCTTCGTCAACGGAAAATCCACCGCCAGCGAAACTTACAATTTCATTCTGGTGCCAACGCAAGCGGGTGACCTCGCCATCCCCGCGCTGCGATTCCAAGCGGACGGAAAGACGTTGACCAGCAAGTCGCTCGTTTTGAAAGTTCTCCCCGGCGACGCACCCCCGAACCCCGAAGCCACGTTGACCAATCTGGCCTTCGTGCGGTTGATCGTGCCCAAGACGGAGGTTTATCTGGGCGAACCCTTTCCGGTCGAAATTCAACTCTACTTTCAAAATGTACAAAATGTCAGCATGCCGCAATTGCATGCCGAAGGTTTTTCCCTGGGGCAAGCGACGAAACCGACGCAAAGTCGAACCCAGGTCGGGAACTTTGTTTACAACCTGTTGGTTTTTAAAATGTCCGCCACTGCGGCCAAGGTGGGTGCGCTTACCCTCGGACCGGTGGAGAGCAGTTTAACCGTGCTGATACCGGTAAACAATGGCCGCCAGCGCGATCTTTTCAACTTCTTTGGCAACAACATGCAAGCGCACCCGACCACGTTAATCAGCGCTCCGCAGACGATGCGCGTGTTGCCGTTACCCACGGAGAAAGTGCCGGATAATTTTAACGGCGCCGTGGGTGAATTTTCGCTCTCGGTCTCCGCCGGACCGACCAATGTTGCCGTGGGCGACCCCATCACCGTCAAAGTGAAGNNGGATTGATGCGATCACGTTGCCGGAGCAGCCGCAATGGCGGGAATTCAAGAGCTATCCGCCTACGAGCACGAATGAATTCACGGATGCCCTCGGTTTGTCCGGCGTCAAGACTTTCGAGCAGGTGCTCATCCCCCAAAACCACGAGATCAAGATGCTTCCGCCGCTGGAGTTCAGTTATTTTGATCCGACCCGAAAGAACTATCGCACCCTCACCAACGCCGGAATTCCGATCCTCGTCGGTTACGCGGCTTCCACTTCGGCGCAGCCTTCCATCTTGACCAGCGCCGCGCCCGCCGCACCCCCGGCAACGAGCGACCTCGTGCATATCAAGGCGCGGTTGGATACGTCCGGTCCCGTGCGCCCGCCCCTGGCGCAACAAACATGGTTCCTGACGTTGCAGAGCGTGCCGGTGCTGGCCTGGCTTTCGTTGCTCGTGATGCGCAAACGAAACGAAGCGCTGGCCAACAACCCGAAACTGCGCCGCCAACGCCAGGTTGCCCGGCGGATCCAACAAGGGTTGCAGGAACTTCGCGATCACGCCGCCACGCAGCGCTCGGAGGATTTTTTTGCCACGCTCTTTCGGCTGTTGCAGGAACAACTCGGCGAACGGCTCGATTTACCGGCGTCCGCCATCACCGAGGCCGTCATTGACGAACGGCTGCGCGGTAACACATTGCCGGAGCAATCCCTGACCGAGTTGCACGAATTGTTTCAGACCTGCAATCAGGCGCGTTATGCCCGGCAGAAAACCAGCCAGGAATTGGCCTCGCTCGTCCCGCGCGTGGAATCCATCCTCGGCGAGTTGCAAACTTTGAAGCCATGAAACTGAGCATGAATCCTTTAACAGCCCGTGCAAGGCTCTCCGCAGTTTTCAGCAGAGCCAAGCCTGAATCAACCGTTGCAGCGCCCGGAAGATGGACGTTTGGACCGCCCTCACCCCGGCCCTCTNNCCTCTCCCCCAGGAGAGGGGGAATCGTCGTCCGTCTTCAAGCGGTGCGAGCGGTTCAAGATTTCGTGCGGGTGCTGGAGCGAAAAGAGGAAGCGCGGCGATGCCAACGGTGACCATGAAACATTGGCAGCGCGCGCTGGCATCTCCCTCTCCCCGGGGGAGAGGGCCGGGGTGAGGGCGAGCGTTGACACTCACTTCCCGGAGCGGGGTTCACCCTGCGAAATTGGTGCCACCGAAAACAGTGAAGAACCCCATTCAAGATGTAGCCGCCGAGGTAATGAGGCGGGCGGAAGATTTTCAAATGAATCCGCCTCCTCACGCCGGCGGCCACGTCGCGGTTTGACATTTTTGAACGGACTGTTGGCCTTCTGTTTCGTGGCCTCTGCAGGATTGTGGTTTTCCACCGGCGCGTTTGCCGGTGACGTTGCAACGGCGTTCGATGCCGCCAACAAACTGTACGAACAAGGAAAATTCGCCGAGGCCGCCGCCGCTTACGAAAAACTCATCGAAAGCGGGCATGTTTCCGACGTGCTCTATTTCAATCTCGGCAATGCCTGCTACAAAGCCGGCCAGAACGGGCGCGCGATCGCCGCGTATCGCCAAGCCGAGAAGTTGGCGCCGCGCGATCCCAGCCTCCGTTTTAATCTCCAGTTCGTGCGCAACAAAGTGAACGGCAACGACAACGTGCCCGGCCAGTGGTGGCAACGCTGGTTGAACAGACTCACTTTGAACGAGTGGACGGTGTTGACGGCAATCGCCCTGTGGACCTGGTTTTTGTTGCTGGCGTTGACGCAATGGCGGCGGGAACTCAAACGAACCTTGCGTGGTTGCATCAACATTTTCGGTGCTGCCAGCGGGTTGCTGACCGTTTGTCTGATGGCCATGTTATACAACTATTACACCATCCAACCGGCGATCGTCATCGCGCGCGAAGCCATCGTGCGCAACGGCCCGCTCGACGAATCGCAAAGCGCGTACTCGGTTCAGGACGGCATGGAGTTGACCGTCCTCGACCAAAAGGAGGACTGGTTGCAAGTCAGTGACGTCCGCCAACGCATCGGTTGGCTAAAGAAAACTGAAGTCCTTCTGTTGAAACCGAAGGTTTAGCGGTTTCCAAGATTTGAAATCAATCCTTGTACAGGTGGAGTCGGCTTAGCCGCACGTCGAAAAAGTAGCCAACGACTTGAGGAGGCGGACAACGCGTATGGTTTCTCCTTGCGTTGCTTGGTTGGGCAACCATGGCGAGGTACGTGGGTTTTGTCATTGGATTTGGATATGCCAATACACCATCAGTTGAAAGCTGATTTTCGAGTGCTGCGGAATCAGGACACCACCGGATAGCCTTGTAAATTGGTCCGAAAAGCTGTTCTGTAACAGCCAACCGATGCTAACAAACCTGTCCCCATTTAATTCGACAGCGCTCCTCCAACGCCTTCTCCTTTCAACCTTGGTAATTTGGTCCGTCAACGCGGGATTATGCGCCGAGGAACTCAAACCGATTTTTGACGGCAAGACGTTGGCGGGTTGGGTGGCGCGCGGGGGCGCGGTTTTTCAAGTCGAGGACGGCGTCATCATTGGCAAAAGCGGCAACGGAGGTCACGGCTGGTGCAAGGACCCTGACTCCGTTTCCGTGGGCTTAAAGTGAGGCAAATTTCGGTTGGCAATCGCCAAAATTTGCGTAGCGGTTTGTCCCCCAAGGCGTACGTTGCAATCGACAACTCAGCCAGTCGTTAGAAATCATGCCTAAGGAAAAAGTTGAATGGAATTGCATGCAAACACCGGAAACCACAGAGGAGACGTCTTCGCATGGGGAGGAAAAACGTGTGGAAAAGCGCAAATGGCAACGAAGCGCTCCCTGTGCCGGAGAAAAATCGAGGGCGGACTGGAAGAAGGGCTGCAAATCTTTGGAGCAGGAAGAGAATCACGAAAAAGGCCCACGCTGGTCGTGGACAAGAAACCCAATGGGAAATGTCAACTTAAGTCAAAAAAAGGAACATTCATGAAATCGAAAGCAAGGCTGAACGCGGTTCTAACAGTTCTTTTGCTCACCCCGGCAGTATTTGCGAGTTTGATGTTCGGAGAAACGAGCGCGGAAAAGAAGGAAGCAAAACATGCCAAGACCTTCATGCGGCAAAAGCTCGTTTATAGCCAAGATGTTCTCGAAGGTCTCACGTTGGAGAATTACGACCTGATTGTTACCAAGGGTATGAAGATGTGGAACATGGGTAAGAGCAACCTTTGGCAGGTGATTTTCGCCGACGAATACCAGAAACAATCTGCAAGCTATCGTGGCCACGTCATGGCGATGGTCGAAGCCGCGCGCGAGCAGAAGCTCGAAGCGGCAAGAGAAGCCTACGTCAAATCGCTCCAAAGCTGCTACGACTGCCACAAGTACTTCAAGGTCGAGCAGCGCGCCAGACTGCAGAAAGCAAAGGAAGGTAAATGAGAGGGCAGCTTCTGCATGAGCTCGGCATCCTTGCTTCGGTTCAGGTTGCTGACGTTGGGCTGATGACCGTCCGCGAAACGCTTGGCTTCGCTGTAGGTGTTGAATGACGGCATCCGGCGCTTGCCTGCCACAGACCAAGCAGCGCGATAGTGTGGCCGGGCTTGGTCTTGCCGTAGATCGTGGCAAGGTGTTTGCCACGGTGCTTGATGAACATTGGGAACTTCACTTTGGGAGCCACAGATTCAGGCATTTATTGTGTCTGAACTGTGCCCGATAGAGCAGAACCCTCAATTTCTTGAGGAAAATTGGTTGCGGGGGCAGGATTTGAACCTGCGGCCTTCAGGTTATGAGCCTGACGAGCTACCGGGCTGCTCCACCCCGCGATCAAGTGCGGACAATATAGCTGCCGTTGCCGTGTTCACGCAAGCTATTTCCCAGTAAATATTTGCTTGCCGAATTTAACCGCCAAAGGGCGGTCAAAACAAATCACCTTTCAATTGCCGTATTCCATTTAACAGGAATTGAGCCGCCATCGCTGCGAGCAGCAGTCCCATGATGCGGGTGGTGATTTTCATGGCAATGGGATTCAGCCAGAGCGCGCCCCGGGTTGCGACCCGCAGGATGGCGTAACTGGCCACGGCTACTCCGATGATGCAGAGATACAGCGCGATGTGTTGCGCAACGCCTTGCGCTTCGTTTTGAAGCAGAATCACCGTGGAAATCGCCCCCGGACCGGCGAGCATCGGGATGGCCAGCGGGGTGATGGCGATGTCCGCTTTTTCGGCGGCGGCGGCGGTTTCTTCACTGGTTTCCTGCGTGCGCGAGCGTTGGGCGCGCAACATGTCCAGGGCGACCAGCAACAGAATGATGCTCGCCGCGATTTGAAAAGCGGGCAAGGTGATGCCGAGAAACTGAAATATCAATTTGCCGGCGACCGAAAAGACCAGCAGCACGCCGGCCATGACCCAACAGGCGAGGCGGGCCATTTTGATTCTTTGTTCCGCCGTATCGAGCGGCGTCATCGCCAGGAACGCCGGCACCGTGGCGATGGGATCGACGATGACAAACAACGAACTGGCTGCCAGCAGAATGAATTCAAACAATTTCATATCGTGCCGGGCGCAAAAATCAATTCGGTCATGTCTTGGATGATTTTACACGGTCGCGAACGCGCTCGCAAGGGTCGTTCGCCCGCCCGCGCCTCCGTCACCGGAGGCACAATCACTTTGTGTCAGCAGTCACCTTCGCGAGGGATGGCGGGGTCGCACGCGCAGCGATCTAATCTCGCCGGCTCTCCTTCCAACGCTCGTAGGCTCGCCTGGCGTTGGGATCGCCGGCTCCCATGGCGGCGATCAGTCTGCCTTCCAGGGCGACCGTCGAGTTGTACACCGCCATTCCTTGCTCAAACGTAAGATTTTGATGGGCCTTGAGAGCCTGTAGCGACTCGATGGCCTTTTCATAGTCGGCAGTGCGCAAGGCCTCAGAAGCAACCTTGGCATCGTTCTTTACTTCAACATTCGCGCTCGTAAAGACCTGGTCCAGTTGTGACGCGGCCGCTTTCGGAGTGTTCGCGACCGGCACGTTGTCACCGGTTGACTTACTACAGCCCGTAAGGACCAACAGCAAGGCTGCGCTTAAACCGCACGCCCACCCGGCAAGGAGATTAGGTTTGTTTCTCATAAAACGGAAAGCTTCCGGTGCAACAACCCGTGCTTCATCGCTGCGCGATCACATGCCGTTTGCCGATCCCGGATTACACCAAAAACGATTGGGTGGTTTTGGGTTTATGGCTCCGGCGATCCCCGACTCCATCGCATATTGTTTATATTTGATGAATTCGGTCTGGCCGCCGAACATTCCCATGACCACTCCGCCGTTATGACGCTGGCTCACCCCTTCATTGGGTTCGCTTGCTACATTATCGTAGTAGCCGGGGGTCTTCTCATTGGATTCCCAATAAATCATGTAGTAGGGCTTAAACTGCGTCATCTTGTAACTGACCCACGGCTTGCCGGTGGGACTCGACTGAAAACCCGAAACCGAGCCATTCATCGTGTAACTGCAAACCTGCGTGTCACGCTGGCGAAATAAAGGGCTATTCGTGTGTAGTTCCAGAGGGCAGAAATAAAGCTGCGCCGCTTTATGGTAAGGCCAAAGTTGCCCCTCGTCCACCCGGTCATCCGAAGGCGTGCCGAAGTTGTGGCGCGTGTAGCACCAGTTTGGGATCATGGTCATTGTGTGATCCCAAGATGTGTAAGGCAAAATGTCGTTGAAATCGAGAACATAAAGATGCGTGCTTAACAGGATTTGTTTTAGATTGTTTATGCACTTGGCGCGCTGGGCTTTTTCCTTGGCCTTGGCGAGCGCGGGCAGAAGCAGCCCCGCCAGGATGGCAATAATGGCAATTACGACCAGCAGTTCGATCAGCGTAAAAGCCTTTCGCTTGAATTCCGAGCGATTGAACATAAGCGATTTCATGACGATTGTCCCAACAGCGTCCTGCCCAAGGATGACACTAAAAAAATGAACTGGCCGACAACCAAAGTCAATGTCTCATTTCCAACTTTGACAACTCAGACGTGCGATGAAGCCCGTTTGAGATTTCTAAGATCGTGTACGGAAATGCGACGGCGAGCGGGTTTTACCGCTTGGTGTCCACGCTTTAGCGTGTGTTGGTCGTGCTGGCCGGCTAAAGCCGGGACACCAAACGGCTTTTCCGTACCGGCTCTACATCGAACCGGGCGCAAAAATCGCCTCCGTCATGCCATGGATGATTTTTTTGTCCGCCGGGCAGATCGTCGTCAACACGCCGGCCAGCGTTGCCCGCGCCGCATCGCCGTCACCGGAGACAAAGTAATAGGGACAAAGTCGCGCCCGTCCCGGCATCGGCACGAGCCGGTTTTGATTGAAATCAAACCAGCGGGCCTCGACGAGTTTCGGCTTGTGGAAGCGTTGCAGGATGTGCGGGGAGCGGTTGAAACTCTCAAGCGCCGTGTCCACGGCCGCCGCCCAGTCGGCCTGCGAAAGATCGTTGCCCAGATAAACCCCACGCGCGCCCCAGGCGTGGGCCGAAAAACCGGAGACCTTTAGAATCAACTCACGCTCCCGCTGGGACAGGGTTTTAAGTTGATGCCAGTCGGTGAGATTCAGTTCCGGGATGGCTGCGTGCGGGGGCAGGGGAGCCGGGTCAATCACCCACGTGTAGGGCACCAGTCGCAGCAGCCGGTTGAAGAATCCCTCACCCAACTCCTGCCGCCAAAAACCGCGCAGGTTTCGGTTCCACAGAAGGGCGAACAACATCTTTTCCTCGAACAACGGTCTGGGTGGCGGTGTGAGGCGAATTTGCTTTTGTTGCGCCAGAGTGAAAATTGTTTTCGCGTTCGGTACATTGTCCAAATCGAACAGCTCAAAAAACCGATAAACCGCGTCGCCGTCCGCGAAGTCGTTGAATCGTGAATCGTGAATCGTGAATCGTGGGCCGAGTTGTTCCGCAACCCACTGCATTTCCGGCCGATACGTCGCCGCTTCTTCGGACACGACGATGTGAACCCGTTTCGCGTCGCTGAAGATGGACGCAAAACCACGCAACATTCCGTCGGCGCCGCCGAGAACATTCGCTCCCAACTGTGAGTAGGTCTGATTCAACCACGCCGTGAGGCCGATGCCGCCGGGAACACTGTCCAGTTCGGTAACGCAGATTCCGGTGTCCGTGAGCAGGAGGTCCGGACGAATCACGCGCGGCAACTCATTTTTCAAGGCGGCGGAGCGTTGCAGCGCGATCAACTCATCCGGTTTGCCGCGGTCGAGCAACTCAGCGGCCCACGCCGGCTGCCGGCCTTCGACACTGTGGCGATAGAGCAGGTTCACCGCGCGATTGAACTGCAACAGAACGCGCCCCAGTGTTTCCAAGTCATTGGCCAATTCCGACCCGAGTGAAAACGGGGCCGGGGAGACCCGCCACTCGTGGCCGGCGAACAGACCCTCGACGGGAGTCTTATCACGGATGAAGCGGGCGCGGTCGGCGGCTTCATCCACTTGTGGCGGCCGAGGTGACGAGGCTCTGACTGGTTCTTCAGAAGTCATATTAAATTTAGTTGGAGACTCCTTACGTCGGTTGCTACTAAGTCCTGATTTGACCGTTCCCAATTCCGATCCACTTGTAACTGGTCAATTCTTCCAGTCCCATCGGGCCGCGCGCGCCAATCTTGTCCGTGCTGATGCCAATCTCCGCGCCCATGCCGAATTCGCCGCCGTCGGTGAAGCGCGTCGAGGCGTTCCAATAAACGGTGGCGGAATCCACTTCGGCGAGGAATTGTTTCGCGCGCGATTCGTTCCGGGTCACGATGCAGTCGGAGTGCGCCGAACCGTAGTGGGTGATATGATCGATGGCCTGATCCACACCCTCCACGACGCGCACGTTGAGGATGTAGTCGTTGTATTCGGTGAACCAATCCTGTTCCGTCGCTGGTTTGATTTCGGATTTTGGATTTCGGATTTCGGATTTCAAAATCGCCCCGGCGGCGGCGTCCACCCGCAACTGCACATTCTTTTCGGTGAGCCGCTGGCCGATGACCGGCAGGAAAGTTCGCGCAATGGCTTTGTCCACCAACAGCGTTTCCATCGCGTTGCACACGGCGGGCCGTTGCACTTTCGCGTTCATCACGATTTCCCCGGCCATTTTCAAATCGGCGTCGCGATCAACAAAGACATGGCAGACCCCCTTGTAATGTTTGATGACGGGAACTTTGGAACATTCGGCCACCGCGCGGATCAGGCTTTCTCCGCCGCGCGGCATGCACAGGTCCACATATTGAGTGAGCGAAAGCAATTCCTTGATCGCTTCACGGTTGCTCGTGGGCACGACCTGAATGGCAGATGGTGGAAATTTTGAGAGCTTCTGTTTGGCGGCCGCGATCATCACCTGGGCGATGGCCTGGTTGGAATGAATCGCTTCCTTGCCGCCGCGCAGAATGGTCGCATTGCCGGATTTGAAACAAAGGCTGGCGGCATCGGCCGTCACGTTGGGACGCGATTCGTAAATGATGACCACGACGCCAATGGGCGTGGTGATTTTTTGAAGTTTGAGACCATTGGGCCGGACGCGTTCATCCAGAATCTTTCCGACTGGATCGGGCAGCGCAGCGACTTCGCGAATCCCCCTGGCCATGCCGGCGATCCGTTTGTCGTCGAGTTTGAGGCGGTCGAGCATGGCGGAAGAAAGACCGCTTTGCGTGCCGGCATCCATGTCTTGGGCATTGGCGTTTTTGATGGGTTCGCGGTTTTGCTCCAAGGCGGCTGCCATCGCCAGCAAACAGGCGTTCTTTTCCGCTGTGGCGAGTTTGGCGAGTTCGCGCGACGCGGCCTTGGCTTGCCTGGCCAATTCCATCATTTGTTCCGTCAACGTCATGGCAGGAAAGTAAGCCAAAACCGGAAAGTTGAAAGTGTGAAAAGACGCGCGGTTATGGCCATGGGCGACAACCGCGTTCCCGTGGCAGTGTCAAGCTGGGCTTCGCAAGAGTCGTGGCGCGAAAAGCTCAAAACCTGGCGTGCTGGCGTTGAGGGCAATGCTGGATGTGGAAAGCAAAGGCAAGCAAGCCCTTCTGGTGTCGGATTAGGTTTACGTAAAGCGGTCGGTCCCGCAGATTCAACAGTTTAGAATATGAAGTAGGGGACGATGTATTTAGAATATGAAGTAGGGGACGATGTAAGGAGACTCTGACTGAACCCTCAGAAACCGAAGACATTTGAGACTCGTTACCTC
>PLJQ01000454.1 GCA_003140275.1 Limisphaerales bacterium | reverse complement strand
ATTGTTTCAAAAACGCGCCGATCTGCTTAACATTGTAGAGGCGGGTGGAGGTAGACGCCAAACGATATACGGATTCGATTATGCATTTTGTATCAATCACGACACTGCTACCCACCACATTAAAGACTCGGAGCGAATTGACAAATCTAGGTCGCGCAAGACCGGCCAATGGATCATGCGCGCAGCTCAGATTTCGGAAGAGCTCTTATTACATGCACGACTCTTAAACAAACTTAATGGGAAAATAGGCCTTTTAGCCAAGCAATCGGGATACATCACGGATGAAAGCGGAAAGGAATATTGGTTTTTGTTTAGCGATGTTATGGACGGGGGAAAGAATCAAGTGGTCGTTTCAGGTAGGATGGTGCAGTTTTATCCATCGGAGTTTAATGGATCACCAATGGCTGTGGCGGTGGAAATCTTGTAGGTGTTCTCTTCGATTCGCATCATGTGTCGAAAGGCCCAGCCTCAAGGAAGTTTGAGTCTCGTCACCTCGACTCCTACCAAGACACGGCAGCGCCGAATCGTGTCCGAGCCGGACGCGCTGAAACGTCTGCAAGCCGAGACCGCCGCCGGACTGGACGCGTTATTGCCCGCTGTTCTGGATCGGACGTTCAAAGGAGAACTGAGGTGAATGCTAAAGGCCAAATGTTAATGGCTGAAATTGTTCCCATTCAGCCTTCAGCCTTTATGCTTCGGCCTTGTTTGCCCCCCTCCTCGACCGCGCCTCCAAAGGAGAATTGTGACTGCCGATACCCTGACCAAGAATTGAATCATGCCTGAGAACCCATCCGTTGAACCCGGAAAACTTTTTGTCCCGCCGGTGGCCGACCGGGTGTTGCTGGGCGAACCACGCTCAAGGATCGCGGAAGCGCGGACGCTGCTGGAAGTCGTGCGGGATTTCTTACGCGGTTTCCGCACCCTGCATTTCGTGGGGCCGTGCGTGACTGTGTTCGGGTCGGCCCGGACCAGGCAGACGGACCCGCACTACCAGCTCGCACGCAAAATGGGCGCGGCCATAGCGGAACTTGGCTTCACGGTGATGACGGGCGGCGGCCCCGGAATCATGGAGGCGGCCAATCGCGGAGCGAAGGACGTAGGCGGACGATCCGTCGCCTGCAACATCGAGTTGCCCCACGAGCAGGCGGCCAATCCGTATCTGGATCGCGTGGTCACGCTGCGGTATTTCTTCGTGCGCAAGACGATGCTGGCGAAGTACAGCTACGCCTTTGTGGTGCTGCCCGGTGGGTTCGGCACCCTGGATGAGATGTTCGAGGCGTTGACGCTCATCCAGACCGGAAAACTGGAGAACTTTCCCGTTATTCTCATGGGAACTGACTACTGGCACGAGCAGGTGGTGATGATCCAGAAAATGGCGGAGGCCGGCAACATCTCGCCGGAAGACCTGCAACTCTTTCACGTGACCGACTCGGTGAATGAAGCGGTTGATTTTCTCATGGAGAAGGCCATCAAGCCCTTCGGCCTGAAGCTCGCCATCCGCAAGCCAAAGTCATGGCTTGGTGAACGCGGTCTGGAGAAGGTGCTGTGAAGGACGCCGAAGAACGCGAATCGTGGACGAGTTGAGCGGCAAAGAAGAATTGTAGGAGACGACGTGAGGAGTCTCTAACCAAAAATGAAAACCGCCGGGCATCCAGGAAATTTGAGCCTCGTCACCTCGTCTCCTACCAAGACACGGGAACGCCGGATCTCGCGGCTGGCCTGCATCCCTCTCATGTTGAGTTTCGGATTGATGTCTTCCGGGGTTTTTGGCGCAAACCCCACCGAGGGAAACAACACTATTCTGGGTATCGAGCGTGCCCATTTCACTTTGAATAACCGGCCCGCATTTCTCCTTGGCTTCAGTTATTACGGGGCCTTGGGTGCGCCCGAGGATTTCATCCGGAAAGATCTCACGGAGTTTCGGGGCCACGGGTTCAACTGGCTGCGCGTCTTTGCCACGTGGGGTGCCTACGACACCAACGTATCGGCCGTCACCGTCGAAGGGCTGCCGCGTGAACCGTATCTCACCCGCTTGAAATGGCTCGTTGCCGAGTGCGATCGGCTGGGCATGGTGGTGGATGTCACGCTCACACGTGGGAAGGAGTTGCCTGGACTTAAGGAGCATCTGGCGGCCGTGGACACACTGGTCAACACTCTGAAACCATTTCGAAACTGGTACCTCGACCTGGCCAACGAACGGGATGTCGGGGATGCCCGCTACGTCAGTCTTGCGGAACTGAAGCAACTCCGCGAGAGAGTCGGAGTTCTGGACCCGCAACGATTGGTCACGGCCTCATTCGGCGGACATGACCTGAGCCTTAAGGATGTTCGCGGCGCTTTGGAGGAAGCGGGCGTCGATTTCCTTTGTCCGCATCGCCCGGGCATCGAAAGTCTCCCGGCGAAACCGAAGCCGAAACCCGCAGCATCATGCGCCTGATGAAAGAGATCGGGCGCATCGTACCGGTGCATTATCAGGAACCATTGCGTCGGGGCTACGCGGCATGGGAGCCGGTGTCCACCGATTTCCTGACGGATTTGCGCGGGGCGTTGAAAGGCGGGGCGGCGGGCTGGTGCTTTCACAACGGCGGACAACGCACGAAGCCGGACGAGCAGCCGCGCCGATCCTTCGATTTGCGATCGAAGCGGCTACTGGATCGACTGGACGAAGAGGAAATGAAAGTGGTAAACAGCGTGAACTCGGTGCTGTTGGATCACCAGAGCCAACCATGAGCAATCTGCCAATTGATCCGCGTGTTCGCATCGGCCACGTCCATCTGAAAGTCGCCGACCTCGATCGCGCGCTGCAATTTTACCGCGATGTGCTGGGCTTTGAATTGCAACAACGCCTCGGCGCGCAGGCCGCGTTTGTTTCGGCGGGCGGCTACCATCATCACATCGGACTGAACACGTGGGAGAGCCAGGGTGGTTCGCCGCCGTCGCCGGGCACGACGGGCTTGTATCATGTCGCGATTCTGTATCCGACGCGCGCTTCGCTTGCGGACGCGTTGCTGCGCGTGCTCGCGGCGGGCATCGAACTGGACGGGGCCGCCGATCACGGCGTGAGCGAGGCGCTTTATCTGCGCGACCCCGATGGCAACGGAGTGGAACTCTACCGCGACCGCCCCAAATCCGAATGGCCGCGTTCGGCCAGTGGCGAGCTGGCCATGTTCACCCACGCACTGAATTTGGACGGACTGTTGCAAGAAAGGGGTTCAGAGCCTGTTTGAAAACTCCATTCTCAGCGTGTGGCACGTGGCCAGGGTTGGTTTGGTGTCCACGCTTTAGCGTGTTTTCCACCGAGATCAGCCTAAAGGCTGGACACCAAACCGTAGTTTTAAACAGGCTCTCAGACTGATGGTCCGCCAACTGCAAACAGAATCCGCCCCCGTCCGCCTTCATGTGATTTCGGCGCGGCAAGCAGGAGAATTGTGACATGGCAAGGAAAAGAGATTTTCCACTGGCGCAAGTTTATGGGTTGCTCGAACCCGGACCGGTTGTGTTGGTTACGACGGTTCGCGCGGGCCGGTCGAACGTCATGCCGATGTCGTGGCATATGATGATGGAGTTTGTGCCGCCGCTCGTGGGCTGTGTCATTAGCAATCAGAACCACACATTTGAAATGTTGCGGGCGACCGGCGAATGCGTGATTAATGTGCCAACGGTGGAATTGGCGAAAAAAGTGGTGGCTTGCGGAAATGTTTCGGGCCGGTCGGTGGACAAGTTCAAAACCTTCAACCTCACGCCGGTGGCGGGTGCGGTGGTAAAAGCCCCGCTCATCGCCGAGTGTTACGCCAATCTGGAATGCAAGGTGGTGGATCGAAAGCTGGTGGCCAAATACAACTTCTTCATCCTGGAGGTGGTCAAGGCGTGGATCGATCCGGGGCAGAAACGTCCACGAACGATCCATCACCAAGGGGAAGGCGTGTTCCTGGTTGCGTGCCGGACGATCAAGCTGCCTTCTCCAAAAACCTCCTTTCTCAGAACCTGAATCACCGGCAAGCCGAGAGCAGGCGGGGCCTGCACCCACGGACAGGGTGACTTGCTTCCTGCCTTGCTCAACTGTATCTTGAAAGGAGATCTATGCCTGATGAACAACCCAAGCAACCGATCCAGCCAGCACCCATCCAAGGCGGGGTAACGCCCAAGTCCCCGACAGAAATGGAGGCGAACACTTCGGCCTCCGATAAGCAGAGCGAGGTCAACAAATTGACCGCAGAAGAACAAATGGCTCTTTTCGAGAAGGATCTCAAGGAGAACGATTGGGGTCACCAGCCGTGTTGATCCATCGGGCAGGCGCGGCCTGCACCCACTATTGGATGCCTTGCTTCCCTTCATCCTCGACCGCGCCTCAAAAGGAGAACTGCAGAAATGCGACGGCCAGGATAACGCGCAAAACTCATCCATCGAAAACCTTCAGGTAAACCTCCCGGATGGCTTTGCGGAATTTGGCGATAGCTTTCATTAACTCATCGGCGCTGGCCCAACCACAGCGCACCGCCACGCGATAAAGCGGCGCGTCATCATTGGGCAACAACGTTTCACCTTCATAACTCCAACGACGCAGAATTCCCTCGACCCGCCTAAGCTGCCGGTAATTCTCGATGAGTTTCTCGGCGTCGGATTGGCTCAACACATTGGCGTCACGGACCTTTTGCAGAGCAGACAGTGTGTTCGGTTCGTGCCAGCCGTTCGCCAGACAAAGTGCTTGGGCGATGAATTCAGCGTCCATCAATCCGCCCTTGCCGGTCTTGATGGCCAAGGCATCCTGGCCAGCGGGTGTGCGTTCATTTTCGATGCGCATCCGCATTTTGTGGATTTCCTTTTTCCAATCCTCGGTGTAGCAGCCGACGTAAGAAGGCCCTGTGGATTTCGGGTTTCGGATTTCGGATTTGAAGCGGGTCTCATTACCTCATCTGCTACGCGAACGATTGCTTTAAAATCAGTCAGCGTCACCGCCAATTTCTGGAATTGCCCGCCCAGTTGCAAATCGCCAGCGATGGGCCGGGTACGTGTAAGCGACTGGATCTCCCAGAGTTGAGCGCGTTGACGGTAATATTCCTCGTAAGCTGGCAGTTTGTTGACGAGCAGTCCCTTTTCACCGTCGGGGCGAAGTCGGGCGTCGGTAAT
>PLJQ01000202.1 GCA_003140275.1 Limisphaerales bacterium | reverse complement strand
AAGTCCGACAGGCTGCTAGGATCAAGGTGAGGGCGAGCCAACAAAACGACCCTCTTCATTCGAGCCTTCGTAAAAGCCAGTTTGATGAACGCACGTCCTCACCCCCCGCCTGCCAATCGGCGGGCAGGCGGCCCTCTCCTCCCTGCCTGCCGGCAGGCAGGCAAGGAGAGAAAGAATCGTTGTCCGTCACGGGGTCGATCGCCCGCGCTTTGGAAACAAAGTCCGGCAACTGGCCAACACGAGACGGACGCAAGACGTATCAGTCTCCCATCGCACTGCGATTTAGCTGGCTTAATTGAAGATTCCGGCGCAGGATCAGTCGTGAAGAAAATCAAAACGACGCGCCGCACTCGTGTGCGGCCACTGGTAACCGGTCAGGTCTGGCGCATGGCGGAAGCGAATCTCCAGGTTGGAATGATTGGCAAATTGCTGGTGCATTACAAGCTGGGCAAGCCGGACGCCGTCCGCGTCCCCAACTCCTGCAGCAGCAAAGTGACCGTGGAGGAATATCTGAAAAAGAACAAGGCGGTCCTCGTTAAAGCCTAGCCGGAAGGCCGGTCGGCCGCCCGGGCCGGCCAGTTTCCTTTCTTCGATCGCCTTGCGTTGATCCGGCCTCGCCGGGGTCCAATTCACTGGGCCGTCCAGCCGCCATCAATGAGGATATCCGTGCCCGTGATGAAGCCGGCGTCTTCGGCGCAGAGGTACACGGCGAGTTGACCGACTTCCTCCACTTTGCCCCAACGGCCCAGCGGAAGTCTGGCGAGGAACTGCTGGCTGAGTTCAGCATTCTGCATCAGCGCCGCGTTCATTTCCGTCGCGAACGGGCCGGGGCTGATGCCGTTGACGGTGATTTTTTCCGGCGCCAGCTCCAGCGCAAGGGCGCGGGTGAAGCCCAGCAACCCGGTCTTGCTGGCGGAATAGGCAGTACGGCCGGCGATGGAAACATGACTCATGATGGAGGTCAGGTTGATGATGCGGCCATAGCTTTGGCCCTTCATTTGCGGGACGAACGCCCGGCACATCAGGAACACGCTGGTGAGGTTCGTGTCCATCACCTGCCGCCATTCGTCGAGCGTGAAATCGGTGACGGACTTGCGGATGTTGATGCCGGCATTGTTGATGAGGATTTGCAACCCGCCGAATCTTCCGGCGACGGCTTCTGCGAGTCGCGCGATCTGGGTCTCGTCGGTCACGTCCACCTGATAGACGGCGGCCTCGGCACCGAGTTCGCGCACGGCGGCGGCGGTCGCGTTGAGTTGTTCGAGATTGCGCGCGACCAGGGCGAGCCTGGCGCCGGCTTCGGCCAGGGCGAGCGCCATGGCTTTGCCGAGTCCTTTGCTCGCGCCGGTGATCAAGGCGGTTTTTCCCTGGAGCTTTTGGTGGTTCATGCTGGGCGAGTTATAGCATCCGGCGGAAGTAGTGCAACGCGGTTCTCCAACCCGCGCACAACCAGCGCCGGATCGAGATCCCTTCAAGCCCGTTACAAATAAATAATTCCCCCTGGCGTGGCCGTTCTCAAGGCACTCCCGGTCAGGCCGCGGCAATCAATAACATTTACAATGAAGGTGCAGTCTGGGCCATGCATGGGGGGAACAGACGAGCCGCGCTGGCACGGCTTGCGACCTGCCTCTTCGTTCCCTTCGTTTCCTTCTGTAGAATCTCATCGTTGATTTGCCCCAGGCAGGATCAAGCGGTGGACGCCGTCCACAAGTTTAAGCTCATGGAAATTGATGAGCAGGCCAATCGGAATATCCAGCAATTTCATGTAGCTGAGCAATTGGGCCTTATGAATCGGCAGGATTTCGTGGACCGACTTCAGTTCGAGCAACAGGCAATCCTCGACCAGAACGTCAAAGCGCAGCGGCTCCTCAAAGACGAAACCCTTGTATTCAATTTTGACGATACGCTGATTGACCGCAGCCATCTGACGCAGGCTCAGTTCGCGCAGATAGCACTTTTCATAAATGCTTTCGATGAGCCCGGGACCCTTGAGACGGTGAACCTCGATGGCCGCGCCGAAGGCGGTGTGACTCAGTTGATCCGCTTTCGTGAATAAGGGATGCATGCGGGGAATTTTACAGAAGGAAACAAAGCAAACGAAGAACCAAAAGGGGGCTTCGTTCAAGTAAAATTCAAGGCACCTGTGAAGGTTGTGTGTTGACGCGCCCTTTCCGCCAGGACGGGCGAGGAGTTGTGTTTTCGACATTCATTTTGAGAACTGTTCCGAATAAAAACCGAGGGCGCGGCCATGGATGCGCCGAGGGCAGGGCCGGGCCGGGAGAAACCCGCTGAATTCAGCGCCGGGTGTCAGCCGCGCGTTGACCGTGCGCGCCGGATTCCCTAGTCTCGCAACCATGCCTGCCGACGCCCGCTTTGCGAATTTTGAAAAGGAATTGAACCGGCTGGTCGAATCCTTCGGCAACCGCCTCGCCGAACTCAAAAAATCCAGTTACGTCGAGGCCCAGCTTCGCGACGACTTCCTCAATCCGTTCTTCCGCGCGCTGGGCTGGGACATGGAAAACCGCGCCGGGTTGATCCAGCAAAAGCGGGAGGTCGAGATCGAGAGCCGCACCACGATCGGCGGACGCCAGAAACGCGCCGATTATCTCTTCCGCACCGATGCCCGTGACCGCTTCGTTTGCGAAGCCAAGAAACCCGCCGAAGAACTCAGCGCGCGCTATGCCTTTCAAACCAAACGTTACGCCTGGAACAAGGACCTCGCGCTCGCCGTCCTCACCGACTTCGAGGAAATGAAAATCTACATCGTCGGCGGCAAGCCCTACGCCGACGAGCCGCAGGTCGGCGAATGGAAATCCTGGCATTTCCGCCAATACCCGTTGATTGCGCGTGAACTTTGGGATTTGCTGGCGCGGGAAAAAGTCGCCGCCGGCAGCATTGATCAACTCCTCGAATCGCTGCCCAGGAAAGCCAAAGGCACGGGCAAAGCCCGCCAGCAATGGCTCATCAAGCCGGACCGCTCCCGTTCGCTCGACAACGACTTCCTTGAATTCCTTGAGGAAGCCCGCCGCGAACTCGCCCAGGACCTGCTCAAACACAACGACCGCGACGAGTTGCTCGCCGGCAATAAACTCAACGAAGCTGTCCAACGCATCCTTGACCGCATCTTGTTTCTCCGCATCTGCGAAGACCGCGACATTGACACCGGCGCGATGCTTTCGAGCATCGTCGAGACGTGGCGCAAGAATTTTGATTCTGAAGGCAGGAGCCGACGTAAGGAGGCTCAAACTTCCCTTACGCTCCGGGAGGGCGATGGCGGAAAAGTTCAGAGCCTCGTTACATCGTCTCCTACCAGTCTTTGGCGCGTGATCGTCCGCCACTTTCGCGCGCTCGACCGCCGGCCGCCCACGCACGTCCCGTTTTTCAACGGCAACTTGTTCAAACCGCACGACAGCGAAATGCTCATGCTCGGCGACGAATGGCTGGCCGGTTTCATCGGTGATTTGAGCGACGACGAATCGCCCTACCTGTTCAACGTCATTTCCGTTGAAATCCTCGGCAGACATTATGAACGCTTTCTTGGCAACGTCCTGCGCCCGCGCGGACGCGGCGTGGAGCTCGAACCCAAGCCCGAAGTCCGCAAGGCCGGGGGCGTTTATTACACCCCGCGCTACATCGTGGATTACATCGTCGAGCAGACGGTCGGCAAATTGCTGGATCAAATTTCTGTAGGAGACGACGTGAGGAGTCTCAAATCAAAAAAGGAAGAAGTGAGTCTCGTCACCCCGACTCCTGCCTTGAAAGACTTCGAGAAAAAGACCGCCGCCCTGCGCCTGCTCGACCCCGCGTGCGGTTCGGGCTCGTTCCTCATCCGCGCGTTTGAGCGTGTGTGCGAACACTGGCAGAAACGGCTGACCGATGATTTGCGCGCCTGTGCAGGAGAGGAGATGACGGGTCTCAAATCAAAAACGGAAGGCCAGAGACTCCTCACGTCGTCTCCTGCCACAAAGGAATGGCAGAAAAAACACCGCCCGTTATGCTGGGTGGATGCCGCCACCCACGACGTTCACCTGACCGTCGCCCTCAAACGACAGATTCTCACCCAAAACATCTACGGCGTGGATCTGGACGCCGCCGCCGTGGAAGTCACCCAGCTCTCGCTCTACCTCAAGATGCTGGAGAACGAGAACCGCACCACGCTCCAGCGCCAGCGCGAATTACTTACGGATGAAACCGGCATCGCCCTGTTGCCGCCCTTGCAGGACAACATCAAATGCGGCAACTCCCTCATCGCCTCTGATTTCTCGATGATGTCCGAAGACCTCGTGCGCGTTCACGCCTTCGACTGGCCGGTGCAATTCGCGCCCATCATGCGAGCCGGCGGCTTCGACGCCGTCATCGGTAATCCGCCCTATATCCGCATTCAGACGTTGCAGGAAAGCGATCCTGAATCGGTGAACTATCTGAACGAACATTACGCCGCAGCAGCGAAAGGAAACTACGACATCTATGTTGTGTTCGTGGAACGGGCGTTAAGTCTCTTGAATCCCGTTGGGCGACTCGGATACATCTTGCCGCATAAATTTTTCAACGCCCAATATGGCGAAGCTCTCCGCGCGAATCTTACGAACGGAAAGCATCTCAACAAGATCGTCCACTTTGGCGACCAGCAAATCTTTGAAGGAGCAACGACCTACACTTGCCTTCTCTTTCTAACAAAGAGCGCATCGGCCAAGTTTGAGGTGACGAAGGTGACAGACTTGAAAGATTGGCAAGCAAACCTCACAGGCACGAGCGGCACATTGCAAGCGAGCGAACTTAAAGCAGACGAATGGAATTTTAATGTAGGGCATGATTCAAAACTATTTACGAAGTTGAGTGGCTTTAAGACAACGCTTGGTGATGTTGCTGCGCGCATGGCTCAAGGCATTCGAACGAGCGCAAATGAGGTATATGTTTTGGACGTAAAACATGATGGTCCGAAAGTTCTCCAAGCGGGATCTGAAATCCTGAAACGACAAGTGAAGTTGGAGCGGAAATTGGTTTCCAGATTTCTCCAAGGTCGCGACATCAAACGATACACGTTGCTAGATTCCGGCAAAGTTGTCGTCATTCCGTATCGGCTTATGGACGACGGTTTGGAACTTATTTCAGAAAACGAAATGAAAGACTCACACCCAAATACTTACGAGTATCTTCGTGAAAATAAATCTTACTTGGAAAACCGCGAGCGTGGTCGGATGAAAGGAGTAGGATGGTATGGATACGTTTACCCAAAGAATCTGGACGTTATGAAGTGTCCAAAGATTCTTGTTCCAGATATTGCTGACGGAGCTTCGTATGCGTTGGACGAATCAGGGGAATTTGCTTTCACCAGTGGCTACGCCATCACATTGAAAATTGAAATCAAAGTTGCACCCAAGTTTGTCCTCGGCTTGCTCAACAGCAAGCTACTCGATTTCTTTTTAAAGAAAGTCAGCACGACAATGCGCGGAGGTTTCTTCCGGTACTTCACACAGTTCATTGAAAAGATTCCGATTGTTGTTCCCGACCTCTCCAAGCCCGCCGACAAATCCCGTCACGACAAGCTGGTGATGTTGGTGGACAAGTTGCTGGGTTTGATGCCCAAACTGCGCGCGGGTCCTTGCGGACGGCCACCATCGGACTCGGAAAAGGCCGTGCTGCAAAACGCCGTCACCGCCACCGACCAGCAAATCGATCAATTGGTCTATGAACTTTACAACCTTACGCCAGAGGAAATTCAACTCGTGGAGGGCGGCCAATAATCTGTAGGAGACGACGTAAGGAGTCTCTAACTTATAAAAAAACACAATCATGGGTTAAGAATATTTTCGCGACCCTCCGACCCGATGCGAGACAGGGACAGCACGCCACGATGGAAAAGCTCTCCGGCTGCGGACTTTATTGACCTCCAAGGTGACGACCTTCGTCCGCAGGTGGATGCCTTGCCCGCCTACCTTACGGCGGGCGGGTTGGCCCGGTTTCTCGGATTGTCGAAGACACCCGTGCTCGCTTGGATACGCGACGGGCGGCTGAGGCGCGTTCGGCGCGGAAACCGCCGGCTGATTTCCAGGGAACAGGTCGTGGCCGTCCTCAACGCTGCGTCAAGCGTCCCTCCGTTCGTGCCCCGGCGGCCAAGGCCGTTCGCCAAATTGCGGCGGATGCGCCGGAAGGTGCGCCTGCCGCAGCAGGAGGTTTTCACATTCGCGGAAATCGCGGCGCTCTTTGGTTGCAGCCGGACCACGGTCAAGAAAGCCGTGGCCGCGAACCAGCTTCGAGACCAGCGGCGGACCCGTTGCCGCCGCCTGGTAAAAAGGCGGGATTTGCTGGAAAGCCCGCTGTTCGGGAAGCTGATCTGGCAACCGCCGGCTGGAAGGAAGACGCGGAGCACAAGGCTTCCCGCACAGGCCCTGTTCAAGACTGCGGAGGTTGCATTGCGCCTGGGCTTCACCCAACAGACGGTGCGCAACCTGATCCGGAGCGGAGAACTGATGTCGGTGAAGCTGGGCACGAGAAAGCTGCTCGTGGAAAGAGCCTCGCTCAAAGAATTCCTGAAACGGCGCAACGCCGGAGGTTGGCCGGAATGATGCGGTTAAAAAGAACGCCCGCCCTCAGCCCGCGCTCTTCCCGGGGTTAGGGTGAGGGCGAACGCATTTTCTGCCGCATAGTTACGGCTTGGAGATTGTCCGCCATCCCCTCGGGCAGGGTCGCCACGGACCGGTAACATATTCAAAAGTTTGTCAAAATACCCGTTGACACGCATTTAAGGCGCGTTTTGCTGCGGGAACGCCGCAGAACCGCTGCAGCCGGACTGCGGGGTTTTTGTAAAATCCCACTTTATGCATAAGTTACATTTCCATAGTTACTTATGATTATGAATAAATCCGGACTTTCATTTTGCTAAATTGCATCCGTCATGTTGACCAAACAACAGTCTGCGGGCGGCAGCGATGAGGGCGGTAAACTCATTGCCGTTCCACCAAACAGGGCGGCGGCGCGAGCCTCCGCGAAAAGTTACGCGGCGGAAGGGAAATCCGCCCTTTGCCGAATATCCGACATGCCGCGTCTTTTTGGCATCAGCCGCACGATGACCTACACGCTCATCCAACAGAACAAAATCGAGAGTGTTTTGCTGAGCCGTCCGGGAAAAATTCGCGAGCGGCGAATGGTCAGCGTGCCGAGCGTGCAGGGGTTCATCCAAAAATTAACCGTAACCAACCGAAAGCCTCGCCATGTATTCGACCATGATTTCAGATGATTCGCCAGCCATTCGTGCCATTGGTTTTGACGGTGGTACACTGACCGCCGATTACAATGCTTGCATCTGGGGGCGCTACCAATGACCCGGAATGGAAAAATCGCCCGGTTGCCACGTCACCTGCGCGAACAATTGAACCGCCGTCTGGATGACGGCGAGCCGGGGCCGCAGGCGCTGGCGTGGCTGAACAA
>PLJQ01000344.1 GCA_003140275.1 Limisphaerales bacterium | reverse complement strand
ATGATACATGGTACTAGAACAGCTTATGAATGATACATGGTACTAGGCGTGAAGGCGTCTGTTCTCCCTTCTTGTTGTTTGAATTACGGTTCACAAACCTTACGGCCGGCGCCGCACACGCGGTGCAACCCACGCTTATTGGCCGGAGAGCAGACACCACCTCTGGCTTCATCGCCAGCCATAATGTCTAGTCGACTGCCATGACGAGTGATGCGTCAATATTTTCTATATGCGCGGAATCCTTGGGGATTCCATTGTTGTGCCTCGGTGGATGGATTCGGCCAAAGGAGATGTCCACCCGCAGTTGGCCCCGAACGCCTGGAAGTATCGTGACATCCAAGATTGATCGGCAGTATGCAGGCACCGGCACGTACCAGAATGTGCCAGTGATTGAGTACGAGTTTCCCTACAAGAAGCTGGTGTTCAGGTCGTCACATTGGCGCGTTGGCAATTACGCGTCTGGCATACGGGAAGAGGCCGAGACCATCATTTCACATTACCCGGCCGGCAGTACAGTCACAGTATTTGTTAATGCGAAGGAGCCGGCCAAGTCTGTTCTGGAGCATGGTACATCGCCATTGAGTTGGATGCTTATTGTGTTTGGCATCATACTTATAGCATTGGCCTTGCTTCCCTTCATTGTTGAATAAGCATGAAAAAGCCGACTAAAAAATCGGGAGTTCACCCGGACCGCGTCGCACTCCATTTCCGCCTCACACCTTGATCTTCCACGGGGAACGCATGGGCTGCTGGATGTAAGCATTGGCCTTGGAGTCGTCGATGAACCGCGACGTCCTGGAGTTGAAGCGCAGTGGCCGGCCAGTTTCGACGGCGATCTTGGCCAGATTGATCAGAGTGCAGGAGCGGTGTCCGTTGATTTCGTTCAGTGCGAATTTCTTCCGGATCTTTACGGCTTGAACGAAGTCGGTGAGCTGCGGTTCCGGGTCCGGCAGTTCCTTGACCTTTTGCGCGAGGTCGGGGATATCGGACTCGAAGTCCTTGGAAAGTTTGCCGTGCGGGCCGGCAATGAAAGCGGCGGTGGTGTCCTTGTTCTCCCCGTCGAGAATGATTTCACAGCCGTCGGCATATTTCAGGGATATCCGGCGCCAGGGGAGGACGGCGTCACGATCCTGCGGGTCGGTATCGGCTTCGATTTTCACCGGGCTTTCGTCGTCCTTGCCCAAGATGTATTGGATCGGGTCGAGGTAATGCTGGCCCATGTCGCCGAGGCCGCCGCCATCATAATCCCAATAGCCGCGAAAGCTCTGGTGAACACGGTGCGGGTGATACGGTTTTACGGGAGCGGGTCCGAGCCAAAAGTCGTAATCGAGTTCTGGTGGTACCGGCTGCGGGGTGAGATCGGTGCGGCCGCACCACTGGTTCTGTTTCCAATCAAAGCCAGTCGGACCACCGACGGTAACTTTGATCGGCCAGCCTAGGAGTCCGCCCTGCACCAGTTTCTTGATGGGTTTCACCGGAAGCCCCATGCCGTAGAAATTGCCCTCGAAACGGAACCAGGTATTGAGCCGGAAAATGCGTTTGTATTTGGCGATCGCTGCCTTTACGGCTTCGCCCTCGGCAATGGTCCGGCTCATGGGCTTTTCGCACCAGATGTCCTTGCCGGCTTTGGCGGCGGCAATGGAAATGAGCGCATGCCAGTGTGGCGGGGTCGGGACATGGACGATGTCGATATCCTTGCGGCCAAGCACTTCGCGGAAATCCTTGTAGCCTTTCACATCGGCACCTCCGGCCTGGAGTGCCGTTTGAAGATGCTTTTCATCCACGTCGCAAACCGCCAGCAGCTTGCAGGTGGTGTTGATGGACTTGACGTGGCCCATGCCCATGCCACCGGTACCAATGACCGCGCGGGTCAGGACCTCGCTCGGCGGGGTGAATCCCGGACCGCCGAGAACGTACCGCGGAACTATGGTCAGCGTCGTCAGCGAGGCAATGGAAGTTTTTAGAAAGCTGCGGCGGGTGAATTGATGGCGCTTGTTCATGGGATTGAGTTACCAAAATGAACTCGAAAAGGCCACTGGAAATTACTGAGGATGGATTTGATCTTCCATCCCTTGATGGTAAACTGCTCGAAGTTCCATTCACAAATGTGCCGCTGATAACCACATAGCGCCATCGTTCCATTACCCCCGGGTGACGGTTCGTTCAGGGTTGTGCGTTAGGTTTTACCGCCAGCGCGTTGAGCATACTGGATTCAACTTTGGAAAGGGTTTGGCCGGTTTGTTCGGCGCAACCAGCGGCCAGGCCAGTGGCGTAGGCGGTGGCGGCTGAAGTGCCGCTGACGTAATAGGCCTCGCCGTTGAAGTAAACGATGCTGGAGCCGGGCGCAACGATATCAACAAAACTGCCGTGGTTGGCGTAGCTGGCGATCTGGCCCTGCCGATCACCGGCAGTCACGGCAACGACTTCGGCATAGGCGGCGGGGTACGTGGGNNACGTGGGCGTGGTGACAGGGGTGTTGCCGGCAGCGGCGAAAAACAGCACGCCTTGTTGATTAGCGCTTTGAATGACGTTGTGGAGAAAGGGACTGTCGCTGCTGCTACCAAGGCTGAGGTTGATGGGATTGGCGCCGGCATTGACAGCCTGGTAAATCCCATAAGCGACATCGAACGTGGTCGTGGTTGGACTGTTACCGTAAACGTCCACCGGCAGAATTTGCGCGGAGCTGCTGCCCTTGAGCGTCGCGTCCAGAATGCGCAGGATGGTTTCGGCCATCGACGTGCCNNACGGCAGACCTGAGTTCGATTGCGATTCGCCGGCGACGGCAATGGATGGCAGGAGAAAGGCATCAAGCCCGCCACCAAGTTGTTGAACCGGAGTGTCGATCAGACCGATGATAAAACGGCCGCTGTCACCGGGCGCTTTCGGTTTCAATTGAATCGGAGGAGAGGAACTGGCCAGCAACGATTCAATAGGCGCAGGCCGTTCCACTGGATAATTGAAATCCACCTGGGCGATGTCCGGATTGGCGGCGAGAGAATCGCGCGCCGCCTGGACGGCTGCTTGGTTCTCGAACTGGAGGCGGTACGCTTGCAGACCCTCGATGCGACCGATGACTTTGGCGCCGAGCAGGCGGGCAAGGTCAGCGATGTTCACCTTCGAGCCGGGTTTTAAAGAGACGATCAATTCGTTGGGAATGGGTTTGGCGGTACCGGACTTGGAGGCTTTGGCCGGCACGCGGACGAGTTGTGTGGCTTCCTGCAACGAAGTGCGGAAGACGAACAGTCGCGGGCTGCCGTTGGTTTGTGGCAACAGCGCAAAATTCAAGTTGCCGAGCAACGAGCGGAGCGCATCGCCTTGCGGAAGGTTTTTGAATTTAACGGAAACAGTGCGAAGGGGGTCAGCTTCAACATTGGTCTGCCAGCCGGTGCTTGCCGCGATTTTTTGGAGCAACTTGTCCAGATTCCAGGATTGAATCTCGGCATCGACGCGATTCTTTTCGACGTGCCAGACCAGCGAGTCGGCAGCGCGGGTAAGAGGAGCCATGGCCAACAAGAAACCAAGACAGAAAAAAGCCAAGCGGAGTCGGCGTTGGAGTTCAGGCTTTAATCTGGTTAGACAGTCCAGTCTGCCGGCTGGGACTCCAGCAGGAAAGGCGTCGTTCTTTCGATTCTCCGGCATACTCATTTTTTTTGTGATAAATTAACTAGTTGTGTCGCTACAAGATTACCACGTTACAAGGACACATGCTTAAAAATTCTAAATCGTCACATATTCGACGTTAGCGATGCGAAACTTACTCAAGGTGAAACACGAACACGATAGAAACGTTGCGGTGAATTTGGGTTGGTCTCAATCCACTGATAGACGCCGAAGTTGGTGGGGATGACGGTGTCGCGCAATGGGAAAGCGTTGGTGACGATGTTGGCGCTCAACACATCGTAGGAACGTCCGGCGATGGCGGGCCAAGAAAGCAGGAATGAAGGCGGCCCGGTGAGTTGAATCGGGAACGGCGATTCAAAGCCCACAAGGCGGATGAATTTGGTTTCGGTGCGATATTGTTTGCCGTCGTTTGCAGTGACAATGGCATAAAAAGGATGCAAGCCGAGGTCAAGGTTCGTCCCGGGGACCGAAAAGCCGGCGGTGGATTGATTGGTCACGGTCGCCAGCAAGCCGCCGGTGCTAAACAGTTCGATTTTTGCGATGCTGTTGGTGTTGGCTGTGACGGCGAATTGCAGCGCAGCTTCGACGGCGATATTGCTGCCACCCGGAAAACTCGTGAACGTGGCGGCGAGCGGCGTGTTTTGGATGCGGACGTTTTGCGTGAGACGCTTTTGCGTACGGGCGTGGCTGCCTTCGTAGACAACGGCGGTCACTTCGTGATAGCCGTCGGCATAGTTGGTCGAGTTGAAGGCGAAAGTGAGCGGAAGATTTGTCGTGCCGGCGGTGATATAGAGATGGTTGCGTGGCTGGAGATCGGCAAGGTTTTCATCGAGCGTTTGAGAGCCGGACGGTACGATGATGAAGGTCGGCGAGCCAATTGCCACGACCTGAATTTGCGCGGCATTCCAGCCGGAGGTACGTGGGAGGAGGTTGAATTCGGCCAGATTGTAATCGGGGTCGTAGCCGATGAAATCCTCGGCAACCAACCCGTCAGCCATTTGCAAATCGGGATTGGTGTTGACCGCATCAACGAGTCGCTGCGTCAATCCGGAGGTGTTGGTGGCGGGAGTGTTCGTGACAGCTACGGTCACTTTAGCGCCGTTGGTTTTGGCGACGGTGAGTTGAAGGAAATCGTCGGGGAGCGGGGCGTTGGTTACGAAAAAATTGCGAATTCCCCACGCGATGGAGTCGAGAAAGTTGCTGCGGCTGGTCGTGAGAAAAGTATTCAGGGCCAATCCACCTCCGATGGAATTGCTGACGGCGACAAAGGTTTGATCGCCGGTGCGGTTCGTGTCGGATGATTGCAGTTCAATCCGGTCACTGTGCGCAAGGGCTTGAACCTTGGTGGAGTTCTGGTTCAAGGGAAGATTCAATACCGCGGTCAGTCCGGCGGCAACGGATTTGATGGTGTTGCCAGGTTGAACCGCATAACTCATATTTGTTTGTCCCGGCAAGGTCACGTAAAGGACATTGCTTTGGCGCGGTGGAATGTTGGTGAGGGTTTGCACGAACAGGCCGTCGAGAAACAAATCGACCTGCTGAAGTGGATGCTGCGCGTCACTAGCAATAAATTGAAGCGAAAGATTGGTTGTGCCGCTCAAGATGGCGTTGGTTGGAAGATTGCTCCACGCGCCGCTGGCCGGCTGCGCGAACGGCGCCGCGAGCGGTTCACCGACAATCAGGCCCTGATACGGGTTGGTCAGGCTTTGATAGTAACACTCCGCCAGACTGAAACCGCGCGCCTGGTAAAAATAATTCTGCGGATCAGGAAATTTTTGGAGGTAAGTGCAAGGCTCGACGACTGTCCCGTAGCTACCGGTCGCCCCGACCGCGAGCAAGGACAGAATGTTGAGTTGCCCGGCGCTGTCCTCGAAGAGCAGACCGCCGTACGAAGTCAGATTGTCCGCCATGGCACCGGGTGTGAAGTTGACGCCACCGACACCGTAACTGTAGCCGCCTGTCTGAGCGCCGAGCATGTCGCCCAAGCCGCTAATCCCATAGATGTTGGTGCGCTGCATCGAATAATTGCCGCGCAGGCGGGTGTTGAAAATCGCATTGTCGAAAAGCTGGTAACGGACATTACGGTCGGTGTCAGTGCTTTTGCACAGGTAAACCGTTTGCGTTGGAAAAGTGCCATCGCCCAGAACGCCACGGTCGATGATCAGCATTGCCTGCGCGAGGTTGCTGGCGGTGATCATTGTAACCAAAAAATTGGTGGCACTCGTGCCGGGCGCGGTAATGCGAAAAATGTCTTCACTGCCAGCGTAGGCACTGATGCTGTTACTGGGCAGAGAGCAGGAATTTGGCTCACCCGGCGGTGGCGTGGTGTCCGGCTTGAAACCGTAAAACAGCGCCGAGGTGGTGCTGTTGAGGCCGTTGGTGTCAGTGACACGGTACGGAATGTCCATCGAGAGAACGACAAAATCTATCTGATTTGTGAGGCCGCGCGATGCCACTGTATTTCTGATTGGCGCGGCCAGATTCGTTTCAAACTGTGCCCGAGTCCAGATCGCGTTACCGCCCGGCCAATAGATGCGCAGAATATTTTCGGGCGGGAGCTGTCGTTGTTCGGCGTAATAATTGCCCAACTGCACAGATTCGCTGCTGTTCTGGTTGACGACCAGAACCACGTTTAATCCGCCTCCGGCAGCGCAGATAGGGAATGGCAGGCCGACAAGCGAAATGGCCATTAGCAAGAGGCGTAAACGACTTTTCACAGGCTCATGATCACCGCAAAAGGCCGAACAGTAAAGCCATTGTCCACTCTGGTAGTGTCTTAATTTGGATTTTCAGAGGTTCGCGGGCTTGCGTTCTGCGCGGTTGGCATGAAATTGCGGCATGGTGGTATAATTACTGTAAAAGTGGGGGTTTCAATTCCAATGTCCCATACATAGTTGGCTCTCCGTCGTTGAACACGGTGTTCCCATTTTGGTTTGATTTTACATCCAAATACACCGATGCGCCCGGCTCATCAGAAAGTTCGCGCAGTTTGCTATATTGGTGTAGTGGAATGGCGTATTTGAAGTTGGTTTGCCCTTGTCTAAAAGCGGGAATAATTCTGGCGCCAATACCATTTAGAAAATCAATCAAGCGTTCTTTTATTGGTTTTATCGTTGCCAGTCTCGCATTGGCTTCTGCGAGCGCGTTTGTGGACAAATCATATTGGTGTGCAAGCTCAATGGTTGCCTTTCGAAGCGAAGCGACTTCTAGCTCATTTGTTGAAACCCGCTCCTGTGACAACGCAACAGCTTGTTCAAGCTTTCTGCCCTCTCTTATCGAATGTCCTAGCGCAAAAAGCTCCATTATTACTCCGAAAGCAACCATAGCTACAAAACGAGATTCAAGTTTGTGGTGTTCGTCCTTTTCTTTCTTCTTTCGCCCTGCGGGATGGTGGTGCAACCACCATTCTCCACTGCACCCAACCGCCACAAGCAACGCAGCAATTATTTCTAATGAAACCCAAAACCAAAATCGCGAGAGAGAAAACCACCCAAGCGCAATAATTGAAATCGTCACAGCTATTCCAGAAATAATTTTTGGTATTTTGGTTTTTTTTGGGATTTGCATTTTCTGGATAAATTGGTTCTCAAAGTAATTAGAATGAACCGTGCTTATCCGGTTTGTTGACAATGCAGCCAAGACTGAGGTGACAGAGGCACGGCAAAGTTCGCCAGCCTCATGATCACTGCTACTCGAAGGCGGCCTGGCAGTCCTCAAAGCGTTCTTGTCAATGAACCGGATATGCACGGAATGAACATTTTACAAACAATAAAAGTGCCCAAAATTAAACAAACTATGAGATTTCTAGTCGGCCAATTGGCCGGGATAAAGACCCGAAGGATATTTGAAAATTGGCTTACGCAGTTCGGCACTGATATATGTCACAGGGTTAGTACCAAGCGGAATAAGAGCGTCTTTCAAAAATGCGATGCTAAATCCATTTCGACTAAAAATGCCTTCAATTTTTACTCTTTCGGGTCGCTCGTAATATATGGGAAGCGCCCGCCTCCTTTTGTTGTCGAATCAGCGACGCAAACTCTGCGGAATTGCCGGAAGAAAAGTAACCGACGTGGATCAAGCCGAGTTGGTCCGCCAATTTCTTGTGTTCCGGCGTGAGCTGGGTCGTGAACCCATCGAAACCGGCTGCCTTTACCGCGCGGAGTTTCCGCTCCAACGACCATTCATTCTTTTTAGTGGGATGCCAGACCAGCGTCCAGAGATTGGCAATGTGGCGAAGGACTGGTGGGTTGTTCCTGGTTTGAATCACCGCTCATCGCCAACACGGCGCAGTGCGATTTCCTCGCCGCCGGCTTCCGTCGGCTGCTTCGTCCCGGTGACCGCATTTTTTTCCTCGCCGGCGCCAGTTTGCCGCGGCCAGATGTGAAAACCACCGTGACTGTGCGGCCCGATGTCCCACGCGCCCCAGATTCCCTTGCCCTGACGGAAACCGCGGTAGAAAACCGCATGTGACCCGACATAGGTCTTGATCCACGAGCATTCCAACGTATTCGGATCGTAGCCGCCGCGGATCTGAAAGGATCCGATTCCGTCATTGCCGCCACCGCTCACTTTGCCAGTGGCAAAGATGAGGCGTAAATCCATCTGGTGCTTGTCGTGGGGACTGAAGTTGTAAAACCCCACCCACGATCCTGATGGAAATAAAATCTCGCTCACCATAATCGGACACTTTGTAACACCACTTCGTTCAGCATCGTTCCGAAAAAACATGCGGCCTGGCGACGTCAGGCCGCGCCACGCCGGTTTTTGAACGTCAATTCCGCGATGCCGGATTTGTCCAGTTCGCCCAACCCCTGTTCCACCATGCGGTCGTATTGTTTCTTCGTCGCCGCTGCGAGCGGCAGGTTGAGTCCTTGCGCTTTGCCGAGTTTGAGCGCAATCCCGGAATCCTTTGCGGCGTGAGCGGCGGAAAAGAAACAGGAATGTTCGCGGTTCTGCATGTCTTCACCATCGGTTTGGAGCACGCGGGAGTTCGCGCCGGTTTGTGAAAACACTTCGCGCAATATCGCCAGATCAAGTCCCAACGCGGCACCCAGACCGAGACCTTCCGCCAGACCCGCGGTGTTGATGTTCATGACCATGTTCACGAGCGCTTTGACTTGCGCCGCGGTTCCCGCAGCCCCGATGTAACGATTCGACGCGCTCAGCTTTTCGAGAATGGGCTTCGCGCGTTCAAATACCTCCGGTTTGCCGCCGCACATCAGATAGAGCGTGCCTTCGCGCGCCTGAGTGATGCTGGAGGCCATGCAGGCTTCGAGCGATTGAGCGCCGGCCTTCGCCGCCTTGGCTTCAACCCAGACATGCACCTCTGGCGTGATGGTGGCACAGTTGATGAACAGCTTGCCACGCGACCGGCTGAGCAGGCCGCCGTTGTAAATCTTTTTCATCGCCTTGTCATCCGTCACCACGGTGATGATGACCTCCGAGAGCTTGGTTACCTGTTTGGGTGCGGTGCAGGCTTCACAGCCAAGTTCATGCGCCAGTGACTGCGCGACGGCGGTGTTGACATCGTAAACCGCAGTCACTTCGAAATTACATTCTTTCAGACGGCGCGCCATGTTGCTGCCCATCCGACCGACCCCGACGAATCCAATTTTTTCTGCCATAATTCAATTTCGTTGATGGTTGTTATGCTGTCCGCAGCGCGCCGTTATGAGGCTGGGCGACCGCAGCTTTGGAAATACGGCGCAGACTAATCTAAAGTCCCGCGCGTGGCACGACTTTTTAACGCCTTTTGTCGGGCTTGCGCATCCAACGCCATGATCGCGCCAAACGGGCGCTGGGGAGAAATCTGGCGCGTCGCGAAGCTCCCGCGGTTTGTTACTTCAACCACGCCGCCACCTTTTCGCCGGTCCAGATCTCGTTCACCGGCTGGCGCTCCCGCACCACGGCTGACTGGCGGCCATTTACCAAAACTTCCGCCGCCAGGGGACGGGTATTGTAGTTGGAAGCCATGACGAAGCCATAAGCGCCGGCGCTCAACAAGGCGAGATAATCACCTTCGCCAACTTTCGACAATGGCCGGTACTTGCAAAAATAGTCTCCCGATTCGCAAACCGGCCCGACGACGTCGGAACTGATCAATCGGCCACCTTTGCGGACGAGCGGAACGATTTCGTGATATGCTTCGTAAAAGGCCGGGCGGATCAAATCGTTCATCGCCGCATCGACGATGAGGAAATTTTTTTTTCCGGTTCGTTTCACATACTCGATCCGCGTCGCCAAAATGCCCGCGTTGCCGGAAATAAACCGGCCCGGCTCCAGCAAAACCCGCAAACCAAGCGGCTGCAACAACGGCACCAGCCTGTCAGCGTATTTTTGCGGTGTGAGGATGTGGCGTGCCTCGGAAGATTTCCACCACCCGGCTGAACCGCTTTGCAGCGCGGGCTGATAAACGATCCCCAAGCCACCGCCGATGCTGAAAAAATCCATCGCATACTTCTCCTTCAGCCGCTTCACCAGCGGCAACACTTTAAGCACGGCCAACTCGAAAGGCTTCACGGCGGTCAATTGAGACCCGATGTGCATTTGCACACCGCGCAGACGGAGGTTTTTCAGTTTGCTGGCGCGGGCATAAACGCCCTCAACCTTTTCCAGGGCGATGCCGAATTTGTTCTCGTAAGTGCCGGTGGTGATTTTGGCGTGAGTGTGGGCATCGACATTTGGATTTACGCGCACGGCGATGGGCGCGATTTTTTTCAGGCGGGCGGCAAGGCGATTGATGCGCGCCAGTTCCGGTTCGCTTTCCGCATTGAACGAATAGACGCCTTGTTTCAGAGCGAACTCGATTTCCCGTTCCGTTTTTCCCACGCCGGCAAAAACGCATTTGCCGGGATCAGCACCCGCGGTCATGGCCCGGTACAGCTCACCTTCGCTGACGATGTCGAACCCGCTGCCAAGTTTGGCAAGCGCCCGCAACACGGACAGATTGGAGTTCGACTTCATCGAGAAGCAGATGAGGTGGTTCAGCGGCGACAAAGCTTTGTCGAGTTTTTGAAAATGGTCGGTCAGCGTGTGCTGCGAATAGACGTAAAGCGGCGTGCCGTGTTTTCTGACAAGCGAGGCGATGGAAACGCCTTCGCAGAAAAGCTGGTCGCCGACATAACGAAAGTCATGCATGGGGCGTAGTTATGCCAAAGCGAAGTTCAAGATTCAAAGTTCAAAGTACCGGAAATGAAAAACCCGCCGGATGTTCAACCCGGCGGGTCAGCTAAACCAGTTGCCTCTACGGTTGAGCAAGAATCTCAGCCCGCTTTTTGTGGTACTCCTCCGGTGTGATGGCGTTGGACCGGTAACGCGTCAACAATTCCGCCAACTTTTGGTTCTTGGCACCGGGGACAGCGGATGGAATGGGGCGTTCAACCGGGGCGGTTGGCGCGGGGGTGTCGAAAACGAGGTGCTCCGTCTTCTTTTCCTTTTTTCTGGCGACTGTGGGCTTGGAGGCAGCTTTCGGAGCAGGGGTGGTTGTGGTGCGTGGTGGCGCGGATACCGATGGGCCTAATTCCGTCGTTTTCCGATGCAATTCTTCGCGTACTTTCGCTTCGGCCTCGGGACTCAAAGGGGGTGTGACTTCAGCCGGCGCCGTGTACACTGGCGCGGAAGTTGCCGCCCGCGCGTATGGTGCCAGTCGCACCGGTTGCGGGGGCGCGGCAACTGCCGGTGGCGGAGTGACCACAGGTGCAGCCGCAGCATCCGGCGCCGGTTTAGGAGCGGCTTTTTTGACTTTGGGTTTTTTAGGTGTTGCTGCCGGTTCAGGTGCAGGTTTTGCCGGTTGCTGGGGCTGAGTCACCGGTTGCTGGGCGTCAAGTTCTGCCATTTTTTTGCGGAGCAGCTCGCGGGCTTTGGCCTGTTCTTCGGTATCAACTCTTTGGGCTTGCAGCGTGCTCAAGCCAAGCGCGGCGACGCAAAACATCAAAAGGAACTTTGGAATCTGCATAAGGTCTAAATACTTTAATGCAGCCGGTTATGCAACAGCTAAAAGGGTCAAAAACTGGCGGATGGAAACAGTTTCTTCCATGTCGATGGCCGGGGATAATATAAAACCGAGCGCAAGATCAGAGCCTTTACTTCCAGGCGCGTGATTTTGATGCGTGGTTGAGGGTCGAGCGCGTTGCTGGTGCGCAACCGTGCCAACGTTTTCATCCCGATCAGGATGGGCCACGCGCAGGCCAGGCGCACGCGCGCATGCCGACGGGGCAGGGCGTTGGTATAAGTCCAACCCGCCGCCAGGTGCGCTTCCGCCTGCGCCAGGTAATGGTGATAAAGTGGACGAAACTTCGGCTCGTTGTCCGGTTGCAACAGGTCGGTGACGCGCAAGTCCGCAGCCGACAATCGGTCGCCCGGCAGATAACATCGTCCTTTCCGCAAGTCGGCGGGCAGGTCGCGAAGGATGTTCACCAGTTGTAGTCCCTTGCCGAACCGCACTCCGTTCGACAGCAAAAACGAGTCGTCCAATGAAGCAGTCGGAAAGAGGTGAGCGCGGCATATCTGTGTCCAGAATTCTCCAACGCAGCCCGCCACTCGATACATGTAGTCGTCCAACTCGGCGTCGGTCTGGAGTGCGATGATTTTAGAAGATTGTTCCGCCCTCACCCCAACCCTCTCCCCCACGAAAGGGAGTTTTTCGTTTCCACGATGGGATGAAGCCGAAGCCGTCGGATTTGGGAGCGCTTCCGCTGTGTTCTCCCTCTCCCTGAGGGAGAGGGCCGGGGTGAGGGCGAACGTGGACTTTCTCTCACTTTGAAATCGGTTCAAATCCAATTCCTGACCGCTCGTGATGATTCCGAGCACGGCGCGAATGAGTTGAGCGTCGTCGGAAGAAGTTTCGCCGAGCGCGGCGAGGGCGGCTTCGACATTTTCCAGCAACGCGCGTTCGGCGGGTGCGGCTTGGTGGCAGGCGAGTTCGCCGAAATTCAGCGGCGCGGCGCTCGTTCCCAGAATCCGCTCGCGCAAGGCGTGCAATGCCGCGAGCCGTTGCGCCGGCGGGACGAGTTCCGTGTCGGCGATGGTGTCGGTGGTGCGGGCGAGCAGGTAGGCCAGGCCGATTTGCGACCGCACAGCCGCGGGCAGCACACGCAGCGTCAGGTAAAACGAGCGCGAAGTTCCCTTCAGCAATTCGCGGAGGTGTGCGTTCATGTCTTGGCTTGAACCCGTTTTGAAAAACTTCCGGTGCGAATCACCGCGCGCTTGTGGACGCCGCGTAAAATCAATTCGTGTTCATCGTGCGCTTCCACTTGAAACGTCACCTGCCTGCCTTCAACATGAATCACGCGTACGTTCACGTTGGCGCGCCCGCCGAGCGGCGTCGGCGCGAAATGTCGGAGTTCGATCTCGATGCCCACACTGCGCTCGTCTGCTTCGAGGAAGGGCACGATGGTCTGGCGCGCCGTGCGTTCGAGCAGGCCGACGAGATTCGGCGTGCTCAACACGGCGGGCATTCCGTCCGTGGCAAAATCAATGCAATGCTTCTGCTCGACGACGAATTGTAGCTCACCCACCGTGCCGATTTTGGGAACGGATTTCATGACGCGAAATTTATACGAGGCCGATTTGCAGGCGCACGACTGCGGGCAGCACGCGCAGGGTCAGATAAAACGAGCGCGACGTCGACTCGAGCAAATCAACCAGCAATTCCTTTCGTGCGATCATTGCCGAAATAAATACCCCAATGTGCCGCTTACATCAGCGTAAAGATGCGCCAGAATAACCGGGGCAATGCGATTGGTTTTCGCATAGAAAATGGACCAAATTAAGAATGTTGCTCCATCAGCGAAAGCCACCGGCGCACCTTGATAAAAATGATAGCTGGTTTGCAGAACCGTGCTGATAATGATTGCTTTCGTAACGCTGTCTGTGAGGTGCTTCACTTCCGTCATCACATAAGCCCTTACAATCAATTCTTCAAAAAAAGGATTCAGGAACTGAAATAGAATCGTTACGAAAAAAATTCCACCGCCAAACAAGATATGGCCAACATGGGCACTTGATGTTTCGAGACTCGCCGCAGTCAGCCCGGTAAAGTAAAAAGCATCATAAACTACATAGAAAGCCATTGACCCACCAAACCAAAGGACAATAGACCAGCCAATATCTTTCCGTGCCCAAACTAAACCCAAATTGGAAAATGACTTTCCACGGCGTAGCAATACATACCAAAGCAATCCCAGAGCCGACGCCTCACGCAAAGAATTATACACCCACCTGTATATTCCTGAACTTGAACTGCCCAAACTTGAACTGCCAGAACTCCCGACGAATAACGAATGTCCTGAAGAGAGAATTAAACCGCCAAAAGCAATCATACAAACCAACACGATTTCCATAATCAGAAGTTGCTGATCTGACCAAGGCGCGGTTTTGGGTGAAGCGGCGGATTCTGATGCGGGGAGTGGAGGAGGTGATGCTGAAGCAGCAATTTCTCCTACGTCATGTGATGGCTGCGATTCTCCGCCTAAAAGAAGTTCATCATCAATCAAACAACGCGCAACATCATCTGGGTATTCTTTGCCGCAGTATGGGCATTTTTTCATGTTGCGCGAAATTGGGTGTCGTCACGAAAGCTGTTTCCGCCACCTCGCCATTTGTTTCACCACTTCCTTCGTTCCCGGCGCGCCGACGATTTCTCGCTTCGCCATCGATTTTTCTAAATTGAAAACGGCCAGCGCATCATCGCCAAAAGTTTTGTCCCCCGACTTCAACTCCACGAGCGTCAGTTCATTCAGCTTTTTATTTTTCAGCTCCGCCAGCGCCACGATTGCGCCGACAACGTGATGCGCCTGCCGGAAGGGCATTCCCTTCCCCACGAGATAATCCGCGAGGTCAGTAGCCAAGAGCGATGGGTCACTTGCCGCCGCAAGGCAGGCTTTGTGGTTCACAGTTGTGTTCCGTAACATCGCGGCCATGAGTTGAACGCACGTCCGCACCGTGTCGGCGGTGTCGAACAATCGTTCCTTGTCCTCCTGCAAATCGCGATTGTAGGTCATCGGCAGCCCTTTCAACAAGGTCAGCAGCGCAATCAGGTTGCCGAAAACCCGACCCGCCTTGCCGCGTGTCAGCTCGGCGATGTCGGGGTTCTTCTTCTGCGGCATAAGCGACGAGCCGGTGGTGTACGCGTCGGCAATCTTGATGAAGCCAAACTCCGCGCTCGACCAAAGGATCACATCTTCAGCCAGTCGAGAGAGATGCACCGCGATGAGCGCCGCCACGCTGCAAAACTCCACGACAAAGTCGCGGTCGCTGACCGCATCCATCGAATTTTGCGTGACGAGCGGTTTGCCTTTCGCATCCACAAAACCAAGCAGCCGGGCCACCAGGCCACGATCCAGCGGCAGAGTCGATCCGGCAACCGCACCGCTGCCCAATGGGCAGACGTTCACCCGCTGAAAACAATCTTTCAACCGTTCATAATCTCGCTGCACCATCTCCACGTAGGCCAGGAGGTGGTGGGCAAAATAAACCGGTTGGGCGCGTTGCAAGTGGGTGTAACCGGGAATCAGGACGTGTGCGTTCTTCGCGCCGAGTTGAACCAATGCGCTTTGGAACGAGCGCAGTTCACCCGCGACTTCCACGATTTCGTCACGCAACCAGAGGCGCAGGTCGAGCGCCACCTGGTCGTTACGAGACCTGCCGGTGTGGAGCTTTGCGCCCGTCGGCACACGCCGGGTCAGCCCGGCTTCAATGTTCATGTGGACATCTTCCAGCTTCGGTTTCCAGCGAAACTTTCCATCCGCGATTTCCTGACCGATGGCTTCCAGCCCTTTGACGATGGCGGTTTGCTCCGCTTTGGTGAGCACGCCGATTTTGCGGAGCATCGTGGCATGGGCAATCGAACCGAGGAGGTCCTGCCGCCAGAGCCGCCAGTCGAACGAAACGGACTCAGTGAATCTGGCCACGTCCGCGTTGGGACCGCTGGTGAACCGGCCACTTCGAGAAACCGGAGAAGTCTTTTTCATGCGCTTCAAGTGCGTCAAGTGTGCGACGGATGAATGAGAAAGTCACTGTTAAACGTCACCCGGATTCCGCCAGCAACCAATTGAAAATTGTATTTGTCGCTCGGCGCCCGGTGTGCAATCCTGCGAGTCCAAGTCATGAGCGATTTCAAATTTGCCTGTCCAGCGTGCAGCCAGCACATTCGTTGCGATACCAGTTGCATCGGCACCCGGACAAAATGTCCCGCTTGCCAAAATACGATTGTCATCCCGCCGCCGCCGCCGGTGCCGCTCCCGAAGTTGTCCATCTCAAATCCCCAAACCGTTCCACTGCCGGGACCGGAAGCCCACGCGGCACCGCCAGCGGTCGATTTACCACTGCCGGAACCGGTTGTCTCCAAGACCTCCGGGCTGGCGATTGCTTCGCTGGTTTTGTCATTCCTTGGTCCATTCGGGTGCATTCCGGCCGTCATATGTGGCCATATCGCGAGGGCCAAAATTAAGCAGGATTCTTCACTCGGTGGCGATGGATTGGCCAAGGCGGGACTGATCATTGGTTATCTATTTCTCCTGGCTTCGATTGTGATCGTGCTACTTGTTGAATTCACTTCGATGAATTGAACCCCGTCTCATGAACTCGATCGATTTGTGATGAGGAACAACAAATCGAAACTGAATACATTTCGTCCCGGCAAGTAGCGGCCGGGAATTGTTCATTGTTTCGCGACCGGCAATCGGTAGCAAGCCGCTTCCTTGTCATTGCGCACCACGAGGAGTTCTCCCGCAAGCGCCGGAGGATTCCAGGTCTTCCCGTTCAAAGCGGAAAAACGGGTCAGTTCCCGGTGTTCCTGGGGGACAGGCTCGACGAGAACCACGTCGCCATTTTCGGCCATGACCAGCAACAAATTGCCGATCAGGATCACTTGCCCGTGGCCATAGCGGCCATCCTTCCATTTCTGTTCCCCGGTGGCGGCATCCAGACAGACCAGAATCCCGTCATCCAGACCAAAAATGTATCCGTCGCGATAAACTACATTCGTGAACTTGGCTTTCAAGCGAATCGATTTCCAAAGTCTCGAAGCCGACCATTTTTCTTCTTTCTTTATCCGCAACAGTTCGCTGCCCGTGCCATAACCGCTGGTCAGCAACACCCGGTCATCCGGCAGAATCACAGGCATGGAAATATGAGGGTGACCTTTCGGCCAGGGGTATTCCCACAGGATTTGCCCTCCCGCAGTTTCGTGCGCCGCGACGCCGCTGGAATTAAAAACAAGAATTTGCGAAACGCCCGCCAGCGTGGTCAACAAAGGTGAACTGTAGCCGGCGCCGTCACTTCCGCCGCTCCAAACAGGTTTTCCTGTTTCTTTGTCATATGCCACGAGTGAGCGTCCGTTTGGCCCGCCGGCGCTGACCACCACAAGTTTATCGAAGACCAGCGGCGACCCGCTCATCCCCCATCCATTCACCTGGCTTTGGTTGTCCTTAATGATGTCTTTGGTCCAGATCAGTTTGCCGGTCAGCAAATCCAGACAATTCAATATCCCGGTCGCTCCCAGAGTATAGACGCGGTTGCTGACGATGGTAGGTGTAGCGCGCGGGCCTTCACCGGCGATAGTGGTATTGTAATGCGCGGTATCGGCATGAAACCAGACCGGCTTGCCGGACGACAAATCGTAACCCACCACCATCTCCTCCTCGCCCCGTTGTTCTTGTGTCACGGCGAAGCTGCCGACCACGACAAACCCCGACCAAGCAGTTCCAATTGGCTGCCGCCAGAGCAGTTTGGGCGCTTGTGATTTCCAATCACGCGCCAGTTGCGGCCCTGACACGGTGCAATTGCGATGAGGCCCTAGAAATTGAGAGTAATCGTTTGCGGTTGGAACAACCGGTTCCGCCTGTGGCGGGCGGGCGATTCCAGTGTCCGCTGGTCGCTTGATTGCCAGGATGGAACTGAGCGGTTTTTTCCAGCGCCATTCCAGGACCGGCAACAAATCGCCAGTGACGCCTCGAATCCGGAACAGAAGCGCGGTCAGACAGATCAGCCCAATCACTCCGCCAAACACCAGGAATCGAATACTCCATCGCAGTCGTGAAAAGAAAAGACACCAGAGCAGTAGCGCTACAGAAGTGAAGACTACAACCTGGGCAGTTTGAAGATTCTGATTCTGGTGATTGATGACATCCTGCAAAAACCGGAGCCAAATCAATGCGCCCGCGGCGACGAGCAGAATAACCAGCGCCGGCCACCAACGGATCGGGCGCGGGTTGCTGGACTTGAGCTGGTCTTTCCTCTCGCTGTCGGAATCCCCAGAGTTCATCATGTTAAAAAAGAATCAGAGCTTTTCGGAAACATGCATTGTTGGCGAACTCTACAGTGGCGCGCCATAATTGAAAGCGACAAAGTCCCTGATGGGAATGCGGAAGACGGACCTTGGGATGGCATTTACAAGCACATCAAAAAAAACTTCTGAATTTATTTATCCTGGTGCAACTGAGACGTGGGTCTATCTCGACGAACACCCTGACAGCATCAATGATGCAGGTTTCTTCAATCCCCATGTCAGCAGTTGGATTGATCAGCCGGCTACTTATCACAATGGAGCCGGCGGATTCGCGTTCGCAGACGGCCATTCTGAAATTCACAAGTGGAAGGCATCCCTGAGCAGCCTGCGGCTCAGAGGGTCAAGTTTAATAACGGCATCGACGCCCCCGCCGGCGTTGGGGATGCGGACATCCACTGGATGAGTTACCACGCCGGGCGAGTTTCAAATAATTCGTATTGAGCGCGACAATGTCGCTCAATACCACGGTTCGGGAGCGGTTGAGCTGGACAATCACTCCTGAACTGTATGACACCATCTGCTGACGGGTGGTCTGCGAACAGCGGCATTAAGTTTTGGATTGCAACGGCCTGGGCCTCGAAGACAATCCATTGAAAACCGGTTCGTTTTCCACGACGATTTCAACGGGTGTGCCTCCAAACGCACACTTGCTTACAAAGAAGTTATGCGGTAAAGATGGCTTGGCCCAAAATTAAAGACCTTGGACGAAAATTCTGAATATGCGCCCGATCAAATTCATCGAATCTCATCAACGAGGCGGCCGCCATCCTAGCCGTGGCTTCACTCTGATTGAACTGCTGGTCGTCATTGCGATCATCGCCATTCTGGCCGGGCTATTATTACCGGCTTTAGCCAAGGCGAAGGAGAAAGCCCAGGGCATCATGTGCCTGAGCAACATGAAACAACTCACCCTCGCATGGATACTTTATTCCGATGACTTTCAAGGTAAACTTCCGCCCAATGCCAACGGGGGTGGTTCCAAGGGATGGGTTGATGGTTGGGAGGATTTTACAGCGAACAACAGAGATAACACGAACATCCTTTTTTTGACGACGCAATCAATATTGGGGCCTTACTCCAAAAATTATGGAGTGTACAAATGTCCGGCTGACAAGTACCCGTGCAAAATGTATGGCTCGCAAGTTCCCCGCGTTCGCAGTGTCTCCATGAATGGATTTATTGAAGGAGGCTACTACAATAACCCATCGGGCGGGGCAACCTGGTACCCTACCTACAACCGATACGATAAAATGTCTGATATAATCAACCCGCCGCCGACCAAGCTTTGGGTGTTTGTCGATGAACATCCCGACAGCATCAACGACGGTTGGTTGATCACCAATGTTCCCGATCCCAATAATTGGACCGACTT
>PLJQ01000328.1 GCA_003140275.1 Limisphaerales bacterium | reverse complement strand
CGCCGACCCAGTCGCAGCAGGGAACGCCGTCCACTTTCGCGGCGATGGATTGAAAAATATTCTTCACATGCGGCCACGCGGCGGGCGAACCGCCCGGCATGATGCTGGGCCCGTGTCGCGCGCCTTCTTCACCACCCGAAACCCCCGTGCCGATGTAAAGCAGTCCCTTGGACTCGGCGAACTTTGTCCGGCGAATCGTGTCTTCAAACAGCGAATTGCCGCCATCAATGATGATATCGCCGGGTTCAAGGTGCGGCAGGAGGTGTTCGATGAATTCGTCCACGGCTTTGCCAGCCTTGACCATCAGCATCACGCGGCGCGGCCTCTTCAAGAGGCTGACCATCTCTTCGACGGAATGCGCGCCGATGACCTTGGTGGCTTTGGCCTCCTGGTTGAGGAAATCGTCCACCTTGGAGACGGTGCGATTGAAGGCCACGACGGTGAAGCCGTGGTCGTTCATGTTGAGAATGAGGTTCTGGCCCATGACGGCCAGGCCGATCAGTGCAATGTCTGCTTTATTAGGTTCCATGTAGTCGTCCTTCTAAAACTTCTCGCCAGCCCGATCCCGGAATTGACCGTGCCCGTTTGAGGGCATTTGAGTCAACCCGTGTCGAGGTCGCCCGGCCTTTTGCGATCAGGGATGCGCGCCCAGTTGCAGCCGCGGGTCGGTTTCCAACAGGGTCTTCAAGTTGGGCCAGTTGGCGCCGTTCATGTCGTTAAAGGCGTTCAAGTAAACGGCCACCGCCTCCGGCGGGTGTTTGACGAGCAAGGCGTCCACGGCGGTCTTGAGTTTCTCATCGTCCATGGACTGCGGCAGGTCCTCCACGGCGCCCCGTTCGTGGGTCAATCCCAACCAATCCATGAAATCGATGAGCATGGCATTTTGCTTTTTTACCAGCCAACTGCGCAGCAGATTGCCGGCGACCAGTTCCATGGATGGGCGCGTGAAAGCGGCCAACATGCCGGTGTGCCGTTGCGCGCGCGGTTGACGTTCCAGGAAAACCGGCCGGACTTTGCGCGACTCGGCGACGGCGTTGAGCGAGGCGCGGTAAAGGTCCTTGTCTTCCTCAAACGCGAAGTTGAGAATTTCGCCGGCCAGCGCCGGTGACATGAAGCCGAAAAGTTCGTGGCAGGTCAGCATTGCGTTCGTTCAAGCTAAAGGTTTCAACTGATGGTCGTCACGGTAATCTTGCGCTGTCCGGCCAGTTGTTCGCAAGCTTCCTGTTCCAAAAGTAACGTCCGGCCGCTTTCCAACGCCAGCACGGATATTCTTGCCGAGCTGCAGATTTCCAACGTTCGCGGCCCGAGGCAGGGAATGTCGAAGCGCAAATCGTGATTTTCCCTGACGACTTTGACAGCGACCGCGCCACCTACTTTGCCGGCCAGTTCGCCGCCGCGTGTCAGGCATTTGTCCGTCCCTTCAAATCCTTCGGCGGCGAGCACGGTACCGTTTTTTACCACCACCGTCTGGCCGATTTCCAGCCGGGACATCTCTTTGGCCATCCGATAACCGAACGCCACGTCCGCCCGTTGTTCAGCCGACAATTTCGGGCCGAGACTGAAACCTTCCCCTGGCATCAGAGGCTTCAACCACGGTGTCGCCTCGATCAACTCGACGCCGTCTTTTTTCNNAGTTTAAGGAGCATGGTCACCGCGCGCAGGTCGGGCCGCACATCGAACAGGTTTTTGGGCGCGATCTGTCCCGCCATCACGCACTGTTTGACACCTCGCCCGGTGAATGTGGCGATCAATTTGGAAAGCTGACCGACCTTGAGCCAGACGATTTCATCGACCAAGGGCGTGAGACCCGGCTCTGTCTCGCCTTCAAACGCGGCGGCGACCAGTCGTTTGACGCCCATGCCGCGCGCCTGTCGGGCGAGGATCAACGGCAGGGAGCGGTTTCCGGCGATGATGCCCAGAGATTCCATTTGTTCGTCAGACTAAGCGAGCGACCGGCAACTGGCAATCGGCAACTTTTTTGCTTTGACAGTTCGGCGGATAACGAGTGACATCACCGCACGAATGACAACCATCAACCCTCACGAATCATGCTAAAGCCCGTTTATCTTTGCTCGTTCATTTTAACGCTCGCTTGCTCACTGTCGCTCACGCCGTCCGCTCCTGCTGCCCAGGACACGCGGTGTTATGAGTTGCGCACCTACTACGCGGCACCCAACAAACTCGATGAATTACACACGCGCTTTCGCGATCACACCTGCAAACTTTTCGAGAAACATGACATTCAGAATATCGGCTACTGGGTGCCGCTGGAGAATACCGAGAACAAATTGATCTACCTGCTGGCCTATCCCAGCCGCGAAGCGCACGACAAATCATGGAAGGATTTCATGGCAGATCCGGATTGGAAGGCGGCCTACAAGGCCTCCGAAGCCAACGGCCCGCTGGTGAAGAAGGTGGAAGCAATCTTTACGCAAGCCACCGATTATTCCCCGGAAGATGACAAATCGGCCGGCACAGAACCGCGTGTTTTTGAACTCCGCACCTATAAGGCCACGCCCGGAAAACTGAATGATCTTCATGCCCGCTTCCGCGATCACACCTGCAAACTCTTTGAAAAGCACGGCATCGCCAACATTGGCTACGGCGTCCCGATGGACAAGGACAAAGGCGCGGACGACACGTTGATTTACATGGTGGCGCACAAGAGCAAGGAAGCCGCCGCTGAATCATGGAGGGCGTTCGCCAATGATCCCGATTGGAAAAAAGCCAAGGCGGCCTCCGAAGCCAAAGCCGGTGGTTCGCTGACGGTTGAAGGCGGGGTCAAATCCGTTTACTTGAAAGCGACCGATTATTCGCCGATCAAGTGACCGGGGGTTGGCGGATTTTAGTCGCCAACTCTTCCGCCGGGTAAGTCCAGATTTCCGCGAGGGTCGGGTGGTAATGCGGCAGGGCGGCCAGTTCGTGGACGGTCATTCGCTGGTTCATGGCGGCGATAATTTCGTGAATCAATTCCCCGCCCATCGGGCCGACACAACAGCCGCCCACGATTTCGCCCGTGTTTGGATTGGCGAGCAACTTCACGAATCCATCCAGCGCCTCCATGATGAGTGACTTGCCGTGCTCGTTGAAAGGATAACTGGCGGATACAAACGGAATATTGCGGATGGTGGCTTCTTTTTCTGTCAAACCCACACAACCCATTTGAGGATCAGTGAAGACCACGCGGGTCAGCAGGCGATAATCCAGGCTGCGTGGCTGATCGGGATGCGCGATGTTGTGCGCGGCAACTTCTCCCTGCTGAATTGCGATGTGGACGATTTCGTGCGCGCTCGTGCAATCGCCTGCCGCGTAAATATGCGGCGTGCTGGTGAGCATCTGCTCGTTGGTAACGATGCGACTGTGCTCGGTGACCACGCCGGCATTCCCCAAATTCAGCGAGGCGGTGTTGGGAACCCGCCCCAAGGCAAAGAGTATTTCCTCGGCAGCGACGCGGACGATTTTGCCCTCGTGCTCAAAGGTTATCCCCTTGAGTTTCGCGTTGCGCCAGGCGTCGTTGAGTTTGGAGCAGGTGAATATTGTTATTCCTTCGCGCCGGAAAACTTTTTCGAGTTCTGTCGCGGCATCAGTGTCGAAGTCGCGGAGAATATGTGGACTGCGCTGGACCAAAGTCACCTTGACGTCGAAGCGAGCGAAGAATTGCGCGAACTCCACGGCCACCGCGCCACCGCCGAGCACGATCAATGACTTCGGCGGTTGAGCCAGCCTCAATGCTTCATCGCTCGTCAGACAGCCAATTTCCTTGAGTCGGGGCAGGGGAGGTGTTGCCACAACCGAACCGGTACTGATGATAAAATGCCCGGCGGAGATGGTTTCGCCGTGGCTCAACGAGAGAGTGTGCGGGTCGGTGAACCGGGCCAGGGCGCGAATGAATTTAAACGGGCCATCAGCGAGTTGTTGTCGGCGGTCATCAGCAAAATTCTTGATCATTGCATTTTTGCGCGCCATGACCTGAGAAAAGTCAAAGCTGACGTTCTGTGTGTGAACACCCCAAGTTCCGGCGTGCCGGGCCAGATGGATCACCTCCGCGGCGTAAAGCAGCGCCTTGGTCGGCATACAACCGCGCAGAATGCAGAGGCCCCCGACTTCGTCGCCGCCTTCGAGGACGACGGTACGCAAGCCGGCACTCGCCGCCGTTCGCGCCGCTGCGTAACCGCCGCTTCCGCCACCGATGACGGCCACGTCGTAGTCAAACTGAATCATGACGGAGAAGATGAAGGAGGACGACGAGGCGTCAAATGATTTTCTGGAAAACAAAATGGTGAANNAAGGTTGCCGCGGACGCCAGTTGGCGCTGATTCGGCAACACTCCCCGATTACGCGGACTGAGTCCCCGGCTGCGATGTTCATCGAGTGATTCCATGAACCTATCCGGCCCACGAATTGTCCCTCGGGACCAGGCGGCCTGCCTTGTCGTTCATGGAGAGGCGGTGGACATCTCACATTACCTCTGTCGCTGCGAGTGTGCGAGACAGGTTGACAGAACTATCATCGCGCCTGACAATTCAACCATGAGCACCATCATTTATCCTCGCAGCCCGCGCGAAGTCATGGCCGGCTGGACTTATCTGCCCCGCTTTGTTGATAAAATCCGCCTGCATCTCGCGGGCAGGCTGCATCCTGATTATCAGGAAAATTTCACCAAGGGATTTGACGGCGCGTGGCTCAAGGCTGCCGGTTTGTGTGCGGACCCATTCATCGACCTGGTGAAGAACGCGATCACCGACGGCGAAGTGTGCGACTGGGTCATGAAAAATGTGAAGAAGCCCGACGTGGAAAAGGCCGCTCATCGCGAGGCGATTTTGAATTACGGCAAAGGCGGCGACGAGGCTCTGAAGGCGCGCTTAAAACTGCGCAAAGAACAGACCGGCTTGACTCACCGCGATGACATCCAAACGTTCGTGGATTTCATCGACGCGGATGAGAAAAGAATCTAAGCACGTTGCTCAGGTCATGAGATTCAAGTCAGTGGTTGATTCGTTGATCCTCATGACGCTGCTCGTTGAAGTGCCGTTGGGCAAAGTCCTGGCCAACAGTTCGAAACGATCGTTCGAGACGACTCGCGAACAGATTGTTTTCTTCGAGAGCAAGATCCGTCCGGTGCTGGTGGAACGTTGCTATGAGTGTCACAGCGCTGACGCCAAAAAAATCAAAGGCGGCTTATTGCTGGATTCGAGCGAAAGTTGGATGAAGGGCGGTAAGAATGGTCAGGTCATCGTTCCAGGCGATCCAGAGAAAAGCCTGCTTATCAAAGCGATTCGATCCACGGACGAGGACGTGCAAATGCCGCCAAAGAAAAAATTGTCGGCCCAGCAAGCCGGTGATTTTGAGGCGTGGGTGAAGATGGGCGCGCCCGATCCGCGAGAGCGCTCCAAGAGCGTTGCCAGAGTGAAGGGAGTGGATTTCATCGAGGCCGGGAAGTTCTGGTCGTTTCAGCCGGTCAAACATTCCGATCCTCCGGCTGTCCGGAACAAGGAATGGCCGCGAAATCCGATCGACCATTTCATTCTTGGCAAACGCGAACAAAAAAGACTTGCGCCGGCCCCGCGCGCCGATAACCGCACCCTCATCCGCCGCGCCTGTTTCGATCTCACCGGCCTGCCGCCGACTCCGGCACAGGTCGAAAAGTTTCTCAACGATGATTCGCCGCAGGCTTATGAAAAACTCATCGACGAACTGCTGGCCTCGAAACAATACGGCGAACGCTGGGCGCGGCATTGGCTGGATGCGGCGCGTTATGCGGACAGCGGCGGTTACGAAACGGACATTTATTACCGCAACGCCTGGCGCTATCGCGATTACGTGGTCAAGTCGTTCAACGATGACAAACCGTACGACCATTTTGTGCAGGAACAGATCGCCGGCGACGAACTCTGGCCGGACAACCTGGCTCTCGATGGCAGCTACAAAGTGCCGCAAGAAAAACTCAACCATCTCGAAGCCTGGGTGGGAACGGGGCTGTACACTCTGGGCCCGCAGATTCACGAATCGAACATGGATGCGCAGAAACTGGAGTATGAATGGTTGACGGACTGCGCCGATTCAACCGCCAGCGTTTTCATGGGGCTGACCATGGGTTGCGCCCGGTGTCACGACCACAAATTTGATCCGATCACACAGCGGGATTATTACGCCTTGCAGGCGATCTTTGCCGGCAGCAAGGAAGTCGAGATTCCGCTCGTCATGGGCATGGGCATCGCCGACTTCAAGCAGTCCTACCCTAAAATAATCAGTGTTGATGAAGCGCGGAAAGCGTACCGCCTTTTTGAACAGAAGACCAAGGGCCGGGAATCAACCGGGCCGGAGAAGCAGGAGAAACAACGGTTGCTCGACAAGATTGCGCAAGCGGTTTTGGCGCTTCCAGAGAAAACCGCTCAGAACGAATCTTACGATGGATTAATGGAAATCCCTTCGGCCACAGTTCTCGGCCATGAGCGGCCCGAACTCGTTCCAGAGGTAAGAATCCTCAATCGCGGCGACTTGAAGCGGCCGAAAGAAAAAGTTCCTCCCGATCTTCCGGTGGTCCTGCGCGAAGCGAGCCGATGGAAAGATGAGCTGCCAGGTCCTTCCGGAAGCCGGAAGCAGCTCGCGCTCTGGTTGACAAATCCCGAACATCCGCTGACCGCGCGCGTGATGGTCAACCGCATCTGGCAATGGCATTTCGGACGCGGCATTGTGGCCACGCCAAACGACTTTGGCAAAATGGGACAGGCTCCAAGCCACCCTGAGTTGCTCGACTGGCTGGCCGGGGAATTCATCGCCCAAGGGTGGAGCATCAAGAAAATGCACCGGCTCATCATGCTCTCCAGCACTTACCAGATGGCGAGCAAGTTCCTCAACGAAAACAACGCCCGAATCGATCCGGACAACCGCTACCTCTGGCGAATGAATCGCCAACGCCTGGACGCCGAGGAGTTGTGGGACGCGCTGCACGCGACGGCGGGGACGCTGAACCTGAAAATGGGCGGGCGTCCGATTGTCCCGCCGCTGGCCGAAGAGGAACTCGCGGCTTTGCTGGAAAACTGGCACTGGCCCGTTACCGCGGAGGCTCAGGAGCACGACCGTCGGGGAATTTACATCCTCGTCCGGCGCAATTTCCGCTTCCCGATGTTCGATGTTTTCGACAGTCCGGTAAACTCCATCAGCGCGGCGAGCCGGGATGTGACGACCGTGGCTCCGCAGGCGCTTTGGCGCTTGAACAACAAAACCAGTTACCGTCAGGCGCAGGAATTTGCGGCCCGTCTCATTCGAGAAGATAGTGCGGGGTGGAACAAGCCGGACTTTGGCGGCGGCCAGACCGGCTGGCAGGGAAAAAAAGCGGGTGCTCACGCCGGCTGGGCGAAACGCATTGAGGGCAGTCATGTTCCGTTCGGGTTTGACGTTCCTGCCGGCACCGTGATGACCCACGGACCGACCAGTGTGCTCTGGCAGTCACCCGCGGATGAGGGGGGTGGGGTGCTTGATTTGACCGGCGCGATGTGGAACATCCGCCACTTGGGACGCAGCGGCGCATGGAAACTATGGAAGAACGACAAGACGCTGCTTACGGAGGGCACCATCGACGATTCTCTCGGCAGCTCCGCGAAGCCGTTTAATCTTTCGAGTGGGAGCGGCGGCGCAGCGGCTCTTCGAGAGATCTCGTACGCGGCTGGAGATACGTTTCGGCTGGAAATCCTGGAGCCGGACTTCGTGGCCGTGAACTTGAACATCAAGGTAAGGCGAACGAACAATCTCGCCGCGGATTTTGGTTTGGAATCGAATCCCACACCCGCGGGATGGCAGTATGGCGAGTCGCTTGAAAATGGCGGCGGGGTTGTCGGACCGGCCATCAAACCAATCGAGGTGGTGTTCGACCCTGACCGTTGGGTGGAAAATGCGTGGCGGGTTGCCCTGGCGCGCGCGCCATCACCGGAAGAAAAACAAGAGGCGCTTCGACTGATTGAAACCCTCGCCAACCGCAGCGCTGAAACCAGGCCGCTGGAAAATCTTCCGGCGATGCTCGCGGGGTTGTCCCCGAACCAAGTGGCCGCTTTGACCGGATTTTGTCTGGCGATTTTCAACCTGAACGAATTTATGTATGTCGATTAGAGAGGAGAACAATTGAACGTTTCAGCTTGTGGCCGGCGGGCGGTGGCATCGACCCGCCGTGAGTAACTGGCCAAATCCGCCTGCGGCTTTGGCGCGCTGGCGTTCGGCGCCTTGCTCAACCGGGATACCGCGTATGGAGCGGTGCCACCGGCACCCGTTCATGCGCTCGCGCCCAGGTTGCCGCCTTTTCCCGCGCGGGCCAGGAATGTGATTTTTCTTTTCATGCAGGGCGGACCCAGCCACATGGACACGTTCGATCCCAAACCGGAATTGCAGCGTCAGGACGGGCAGCCGCTCCCGGACAGTTTCAAGGTGGACGACCTGTCACTGCAATTCATGAAGGCGACGGACGGAAAATTGATGGGTTCAACTTTTCCCTTCAAGAAATATGGTCAGTCCGGGCTGGAGATTTCCGACCTGTTCCAGAACGTCGCCCGGTACGCCGATGATCTGGCAGTCATCCGTTCCTGCTACCACGATTCCTTCATCCACGGCCCCGCGTTGAGCCTGCTCCACAGTGGTTCGATCCTGTTGGGCCATCCGAGTGCAGGGTCCTGGGTTCTGTATGGCCTTGGCTCTGAAAGCGAAAACCTTCCGGCTTACATTGTGATGACAGACGGCAGTATTCGCATCAGCAGTTCCGCCTATAGTTCCGGTTTTTTACCGGCGATTTATCAAGGCACGTTGGTCCGCACCGAGGGCGCACCGATTCAGAACCTCGCGCCGCAATTCGACGCAACCTCCCAGCGAACTTTGCTGGATCAAATCAACCGGTGGAATCAACGCCATCTGGCGGAACGGGCGGATGATTTCCGATTGTCCGCGCAGCTCGCCAATTACGAACTGGCCTTTCGGATGCAAACCGCCGCGCCGGAGTTGATCGACATTTCCAAAGAGTCAACCTCCACGCGTGAGAGGTATGGTGTCGATAAGGAACCCACCGCAAAGTTTGGTCGCATGTGTCTCCTGGCCCGGCGCATGGTGGAACGCGGTGTCCGTTTCGTGCAGTTGTATAACTCGGATTGGGATGGCCACGGTGAATGCGGCAAGAACCATTGGGAGAACGCCCAGAAGAATGATCAACCCATCGCTGCGCTGCTGGGTGATTTGAAGCAGCGTGGGATGTTGGAGAGCACGCTTGTGGTCTGGGCGGGCGAATTCGGCCGAACACCCGTCATGCAGGGCAACAAAGGTCGCGATCATAATCCCTATGGCTTCACGGTCTGGCTCGCGGGCGGCGGCATCCGGGGCGGCAAGGTCATCGGCGCCACCGACGAATTCGGTTTCCGCGCCGTCGAGGACAAGGTTCACGTCCACGATTTGCACGCGACGATGTTGGGCTTGTTGGGACTTCAACACGAAAAACTGACGTATCTGTTTGAGGGTCGCGAGCAACGTTTGACGGATGTGGGTGGCGACAACAACCTGGTTCAGCGACTGCTCCGCGCCTGATTTGATCGGGAGACTCTCCTCCGAGGCCAGGGAGAATTACTGTCGGTCCCGTGGTAAAATGGCTGCGCTTTGGAAACGAAGTCCAGCCCTGGCCAACACGAGACGGACGCAAGACTCATCAAATACCCGGGCAAAAGCTTTTTTCTCTCCTGTGAGGGAGAGTATCCAGGTGAGGCGGGCCAAAAGCGATTGTCATCGTTTCGGCCTCCGCAGAAGCCAGTTTGAGGAAGGATGGCTGGCGTTATTTCTCGGACACCGCGCGCAATACTCCCTCATCCTGCACCAGCGTCCATTCGCTGTCCGGATT
>PLJQ01000431.1 GCA_003140275.1 Limisphaerales bacterium | reverse complement strand
CGAGCCGCCGTTGATCGTCAGGACGGATGCTTTATTTGATTTCATGAGTGATTTCTTCCTCAACGGCTTTCCTTACCTTTGAAAATGTGGAACATGAAAACCAATGACGGTAGCAATACGATTGCACCGACCCCCAATGCCAGAACTAATAAACGCAAGGTGACTTCAGGTGCGTGAGCGTTGGTCACGGTGACGTCCGGCGTGAGGAGGTTCGGGTATTGCGCCAGGCACCACCCCACGAGGATGAGTGTGACCTGACTGATGGCCGCAATTCGCGCCAGAGAAAACCAACGCCGCCATAGAGCCACGAGTGCGACAGCGGACATCACACTTGTCCATGCCAAAAGCAGCGGTGCCCACCAGTGCGTCAAACCATGATACATCTCCGGCGCGCCATGTTTTGAGGTGAGAAAAACCGCCCCTGCAATTGGCGCGAGCATCAAACCGGACCAAAGTGCCCGCAGCCGAAAATCATTTTGCAGATCGGGTTGGCTTTTCGTCTCAAGCGTCAGGTAAGTGGCTGCCAGAAACGCGAACAACACCAGCGCGAATACGCCGCAGGCGAGGGCGAACAGCGTTATCCAGCCTGCGAAGAAACCGCTGACGACTTGACCATTTACGATGCGAATCTGACCCGTGGACAATGCACCGAGCGTGACGCCTTGGGAAAACGGCGTCAGAATACTGGCGACACCAAAAACCGTGCTCCAGTGGCGCTGAACGGTGTCGGACTTGGAATCGTATTTGCGGAATATAAAAGCCGAACCGCGCATCACGATGCCGATAAGCATTACGGTCAATGGGATGTTCAGCGCGGTCATCATCCCCGCGAAACCAATTGGGAAACCGGTGAACAAAAGCACCACCACCAGGATGAGCCAGACATGGTTGGCCTCCCAAATGGGGCCGATCGCTTCGGCGATGGCTTTCCTTTGCCGCGCGGCGCGCGGCCCGACCGCCAGCAAATCCCACATGCCGCCGCCAAAATCCGCGCCGCCCATGACGGCATACAGGATCAGTGACAGCAAAATGCAAATGGCAACGATGAGTTCAAGCATAGGCTGAAGTCGTTGGCGGTTCTGAATCTGGCCGGGGTGTTTCCAAAAACTGACGGCGCAGAAGGAAGAAAACGATGAAGGCGAGAAAAATGTATAATACGGTGAAGGCGACAAACGGAATCACAATCCAAGGCATCGGCGTGACCGCGTCTTCAGTTCTCATCACCCCATAAATGATCCACGGCTGGCGTCCAACTTCGGTCACGACCCAGCCGGCTTCAATCGCCACAAACCCCAACGGCCCGGCGGCGACAAGTGCGCGCAACAGCCACGGATGCTCGGCAACTGCTCGCCCCTTCCACCAGAGCCAGCCCGACCACCCGGCCAAAGCCAGCATCGCCATTCCTGCCGCAACCATGAGGTCGAACGACCAATGAACAATGCGCACGTTGGGCCAATTGCTTTGGGGGAACTCTTCCAACCCGACGACTCTGGCGTTAGGATCATCTGCGACCAGCAGACTCAGGCCGCGCGGAATATGGAGCGCATAGTCGGTTGTGCGGGTCTCACTATTCGGAATTCCACCGATGAGCAGCGGCGCTCCGGTTTGCGTCCGGTAATGCGCTTCCATCGCCGCAAGTTTGGCCGGTTGCAACCGGCTCACGACACGCGCACTGTGGTCGCCACTCAGGATTTGCAGCGGGATGCTGATGCAGGCGACGGCCAGCGTGATGCCCAGTGCCCGGCGATGAAAAAGATTGTTCCGGTCGCGCAGCAGAAAGAACGCATGGACAGCCGCAGCCGCGAAGCCCGTCGCCACAAACGCCGCCAGCGTCATGTGCAGGACTTCATGAAAGCTGGCCGGATTCAACATGGCCGCGATGGGATCAATGTCGGTGATTTTGCCATCAACCATTTTGAAACCTGCGGGCGCGTTCATCCACGCATTGGCCGTCACGACGAAAATGCCGGAAAAGATTCCGCTGACCGCGACGATCAATCCCGAAATCCAGTGGAGGAACGGCGAGAGGCGATTCCAGCCATAGAGATACACGCCGATAAAAATGGCCTCGGTGAAGAAAGCGAAGCCCTCCAAGGAAAAGGGCATCCCGATAATCGCTCCGGCTTTTGCCATGAACCCCGGCCATAACAAACCGAGTTCAAAGGACAGCACTGTGCCGGACACCGCGCCCACCGCGAAGAGAATAGCCGTGCCGCGCGACCAGCGTTTGCTGAGATCGAGATAAACCGGTTGCCGCGTGCGGAGATACATTCCCTCCGCAACCGTCATGAGCAACGGCATCCCGATGCCCAGGGCCGCGAAGATAATGTGGAAGGCCAGCGACATGGCCATCTGCGAGCGGGCAAAGAAAAAATCACTCATGCTATAACCTTCAATCCGAGGACATCCAGCGCGGCTCGATGCCGAGCGCGCCAAGCGCGTTATGATTTAAGGTTGGCATGACACTTCTTTGATTTTCGATGGACCAAATATTTTCATCGCGCGGTTTTGGGCTGGCTGATCGCGTTCAAGCTCGCCGGGCCGGACTTTCCGTTTTGCACGTGGACCGGCTCAGGCAGAAAGTAGAACAGAATGCCGATGATGAGATACACCGAAAGAAGCTGCACGCCTTCCAGCCAGTTGCATTCACCATCGCCGCTGATCTCGGCCACGATCCAGACGGCCAAGGCGACGGCGGCGATTTCCGGGAGCGAAAACTCCAGACTCATCGGCCGGCCAAACAGGTAGGAGGCAAAGACGAGAACCGGCGTGACGAACAACGCAATTTGCAGACTCGAACCGATGGCAATGCCCAGACTCAAATCCATCTTGTCCTTGAGCGCGGCCAGCACGGCTGTGGAATGTTCGGCCGCGTTGCCGATGATTGCTACAATGATGACACCGACGAACACTTCCGTCAGCCCGAGGCACTCGCGGGCCGACTCCACCGAGCCGACAAGAAACTCGCTCATGAACGCGACCAGCGTCATCGCCCCGGCTAGTATCGTGACGGCCTTGGCAACGGACCAGATCGCGTCCATTTTTCCGCCGCGCCCACCTGGCCCGGGAACTGGTCCGGCGAAAAGTTCCTTATGAGTGATCAGCGAAAAAACCAGCCAAAGAAGATAGGTAATAAAGAGCACGACCGCGATGGCGAGGGAAAGGCTGCGCTCGGCTTGTGGCGACCAACCGCCCGGCTGCCGATCTGCCGAGAGATGGAAAATCGTCGGAATGATCAGCCCGATGGCCGCGAGGCTGAGCGACGTGGCGGCGATGCGCGCTCCCGTCTTGTTGAACGTCTGCCGGTTGAAGCGCATCCCACCGGCCAGCATGGACGCGCCGACCACCAGGAGAATGTTGCCGATGATCGAGCCGGTGATGGAGGCTTTGACCACGCCAACCAATCCCTTGGATAAAGCCATCAGCGCGATGATCAACTCGGCGGCATTACCGAAGGTCGCGTTGAGCAATCCGCCGATGCCTGGACCGGCCCGTGCGCTCAGATGCCCGGTCGCCTGGCCCATCCAACCGGCCAGCGGGATGATCGCCAGACCCGTGATGATGAAAAGCAGGGTTTCGTTCTGCCACGCCGGAACATAACGAATGGCGAAAGCCGCCGGCACCGCCAGCAGCAACCAATCGAGCGGCTGCAACATGCCGGGATTTAACCGATCGTTATTTTTTCCATTGGCAGACATATTTCAAACTACGCCAACTACGGGTTGCAGGCTCCACCACTCTGTCGGCCGCCGACATCAACGGCCAGAATTTCAGGCGCCTTTCATCTTAATCCCTGCCGGGCGCGGAATAAACCAAAACTAAATCGGAATCCGGGCGGCAGACATTCTTGCTGCCATCCGCGAACGGCGGGCGTAAACTCTGACCATGCGCATCTACATCGAAAGCACCATTCCGATGGAAGAAAGGTCCAGAGAGTTTGCCGAAAAGGGAAACGAGCTTTACGCGAAGGCGTGAACGGTTGCGCGGCGTTGACCGCATCCGGCATTTTCTCTAGCTTCATCGCATGGCGAAAAAAGCTGACGCAAAACCAACGCCCGTTCCGCGCTCCAAACCCTCCTCTCTCGTGGACACGCGCGTGATTTACTGCGGCGACAATCTGGATCAGCTCAAGAAGCTGCCCGACGCCTGCGTGGATTTGATTTACATTGACCCGCCGTTCAATTCCAACCGCAACTACGAAATCTTCTGGCCGGAGACCAGTGAGAAGCGGCGGTTTGACGACCGCCACGAATCCACCAAGGCTTACATTGATTACATGAGGCCGCGCTGCGATGAACTACGTCGCGTCCTCAAAAAGACCGGCAGCTTTTATTATCACTGCGACTGGCACGCCTCGCATCATGTGAGAGTGATGCTGGATGAAATCTTTGGCGAAAATAATTTCCAAAGCGAAATCATCTGGCATCGGACGCTTGCAAAAGGTTTGGGCTTCACCGGCTTTCCAAATAATCACGACACGATTTTTCTCTACGGCGGCGGCGGTGAACTAACATTCAACCGGCCTTACGACCCTTACGACTTGGATAATCTTGATGAAAAGACAGCCAGCAAGTATTCGCACCGCGACCCAGACGGACGGCTTTATCAGTTGGATAATTTGATGAATCCAAATCCTAACCGTCCGAATCTTACCTACGAATTTTTAGGTCACACAAAAGTGTGGCGTTGGACAAAAGAGCGGATGCAGGAGGCTTATGAAAACGGAATCGTAGTTCAGCCAAGTCCGGGCGCAGTGCCGCGTATGAAGCGTTACCTCGACGAGCAAGAAGGACGCCCGATTGACACGGTTTGGATGGACATTCCGCCGATTAACTCACAGGCCAAAGAACGACTTGGCTATCCGACGCAAAAGCCGCTCGCTTTGCTTGAACGAATTATCAAGGCGAGTTCAAACGAAAACGATGTTGTGCTTGATGCGTTTTGCGGCTGCGGCACGGCAATCTTGGCGGCGCAGAATTTGAAACGTCAGTGGATCGGCATTGATATTTCGCCAACGTCTTGCAGCGTCATGGCAAAACGATTGCGCGACAACACGACGCTGCGCGAGGACGAGGATTTATGGAAAGCCGGACGCGGATTCGTGGTGCAAAACCTGCCGTTCACCGTGGACTTGCTGCGCAAGATGCCGCCATTTGAATTTGAGAACTGGGCGGTGAAGCAGTTGAACGGGCGTGCCAACAAAGTCCAGATTGGCGACAAGGGAATTGATGGCCGCATCTATCCCGTCGGCGTGTCGCCGCGCGAAATGGGCGCGGGCGAACTGGCGCTGGAAGAATCTTGGTATCCGATTCAGGTGAAACAAAAGGACAAGGCCGGCCGGCCCGACATGGACGCGTTCGAGACCGCCATGCGCCGCGCCGCCCGCACGAAAGGCTTTTTCGTGTCCTTCGATTACAGCGAAGAAGCGGAACGGGAAGTCACGCGCTTCTGGAAAGAAGAACAACGCACCATCATCCTGCTCACCGTCAAAGAACTGCTGGACGGGAATTTTGCGCATAAGCTGGTGTAACGTTTTTTTGAAAACCGACGCAAATGAGCATCGAAATTGAGAGCGTCACTCTGATAAACCCGGAAAATGTAAAGCTGGTTGTCTCCGATACTGAAAAATCGCTGAAGGACTGCTGGGCAAAATTGGTTTTACTTCAGAGCCAAGGCGTGTCGGGAAAAGAACGCTTTGAAGCACTGATTTCGTTCCAACCAGAATTGTTGTCAACATTGGTTAAACTGGAATCGTTTTACAACGAGGTATGTGAGATGGAGCGTGAACTTTTTGCCAAAAAAGCTATTGCGAAGACTATCTTCAAAGAGGAATCAGACAGAATAGCCCGATACAAGCGCCTGTTGGATGGAATCATTGATATTGGCAAATCTATGGGTGATGCATTCGCTTGGCTTTTTTACCAAGAAAATCGAGCACTTTTGAAAAAGCATTATGCGCATCAGTTTATTCCAAGATTGCCAACTAGAATTGGCGGTCAAGGCGAGGTTGAATTTATTCGGCAGTGCCAAATGTTTGGCAGATATTTTGTGCTTTCACATTCGATCACGACATTTCTTCGTGAAGGTGACGTAAGTTTGATTGCTCCGGGCGCTTTTCGAATAGCAGGAATCGGTGAATTAAAGACTGACAAGAAAACCGATACGGAAATCTCAACCACCATTTATTTTACTGGCGACAGGAAGTTTCCCAAAAATATGCTTCCGAAGACTTCCGTGAAGTCACAGACCGGACAGAAATCAAGCGCAATTTGGGACGGTGACTTTAAGGCGCGTCTTAAAAAGCAAATGGGAAACGTGAAGAAAGTTTTTGAAGCGCCCAAATCAAATGTGATGCCGGAAAAATTGAAGATGTCCGGCGCGTTTTTGAAACAATGA
>PLJQ01000112.1 GCA_003140275.1 Limisphaerales bacterium | reverse complement strand
TCGAGTAGCGGAAGTCGGGCTAATCACGGTTGGTCGCTGCATTTCCAAGTATTCAATATCAAGGGTATCTCCGGTAACTCAGGAAAGAATGACGGAGAAGAACGAAACCGTTCGCGTTGGAAAAAGGTGCGGATACAATTCGCCGCATGAAGGCCTACAAGACCTCCCAAACGTCCGGATTTTTTGATGTGGAACTGCGTGTCCAATGGCTCTTGGCCAAGGGCAACCCGTTGAGTCGCTTGGATGCCGTGATCGACTGGGAGAGTTTCCGCCCCCTGCTGGAAGCGGCGTTGGACAAACCCGCCCATGTTGGACAAGGACAAGCTGAGGAGTTTAACAGTGACATCCTGCTGGACCCGACCCGTTCCCTTCTTGTTCCGTATATCGGTAAAAATGCCGCCATTTTTAAATGTCCAGCCGAGAAGCGAAGTGGCAAGTCAACGGCACCTTCGACCAAGGGGCAAAGAGTTCCAGCCGCGCGGACATTTTCGATGAGCCAAGCCGTTGGGACTGACCCTTACGCTCCCAGCCGGGGACAACTGGCCGTCAATGGCCCTTGGCTGGACGGTAATCATAATCACACCCGGAGTGGTCCATGGAACACATACGGCAAACTCTCTGACATGATTAGCCCGGCTCCATCCGACCTTTGGGTATTATTAGATGAAGATTATAGAAGCTTAAACGATGCTGGATTTGCCGTGACAATGGTATCGAGTTTGTTTTTGGACGCACCGGGAACCTACCACAACATGGCCTGTGGCTTTGCGTTTGGGGACGGTCATTCGGAAATTCATAAATGGAAAGATGGGCGGACGCAGATCACAGGCAATTCTTTTTTGGCGACAAGCTTCAATCCAATCAATCAGGATGTCACTTGGATTCAAGAGCGGACTTCGGCGCAAAAGTAATTGCTTTTGACGATTTCGCTCCACGGAAGACTGACGTATTAACTTGTTTCAACAGATTTCCGGGGCTTACGCATCCAGCGTTTCCCGCACGGCGCGGGCGAGGCTGAGATGGTTGTAAGGTTTTTGCAGGAATTTATAGCCGTCCGCACGGAAATCATCGCCAACGATTTCGTCCAAACTGTAGCCGCTGGTGAAAATCACTTTAAGTTTGGGCTGTTTGACCATTAGTTGACCGGCCAATTCCTTGCCCGAGATGCCTTCGGGCATGATCATGTCGGTAAACAAAAGGTGAATTGGCTGCCGTTGGCCGTGCCATAGTGACAACGCCTCCACCCCATTAGACGCTTCCAGAACTCGGTAGCCGCAATCCTGCAAAATCAAATGCGCCAGTTCCCGCAGCACCGGCTCGTCCTCCACCACTAAAACCGTTTCGTTGCCGCCGCGAACGGCCCCCGTGAAAGGTTTTTCGCCAGACGCTTCGATTGACTTGGTGCTGGAAGGGATAAAAATGTTGAACGTGCTGCCCTGACCAACCTGGCTCGTGACTTCGATCCAGCCCTGGTGTTGTTTGACGATGCCGTACACCGTCGCCAGCCCCAGGCCCGTTCCTTTGCCAACCGGTTTGGTGGTGAAAAACGGTTCGAAGATCCGGTTCACGGTCGTGGTGTCCATCCCGTAACCCGTGTCCGAAACTCGCAAGCAAACGAAGAGACCGGTGCGCGCTTCGGAATGCAATTTGACGTACGCGTCACTAATCTCCACCGCATACGTGCTGATGGTCATTTCGCCGCCTTTCGTCATGGCATCACGGCCATTGACGGCCAGATTCATGAGCACCTGTTCCATCATTCCCGCGTCGCCTTGAATAAGCGGAACGCGCGACGATGGATTGTATTTTAATGTGATGGTTTCGCCCAACAGCCGCTTGAGCATCTTGCTCATGTTCTCGATCACTTCTTTCAGGTCGATGCTCTTGGGCTGCGCGACCTGTTTGCGGCTGAACATCAACAGTTGCCGGGTCAGACTGGCGGCGCGTTCCGCGGCGAAGGAAATGGATTGTAGCGGTTTGGCCATCTCCGGCAGCAGATTGGGCCGTGCGGCGAGCAATCCCGCGTGACCCTGGATCACGGTCAGTATGTTGTTAAAATCGTGCGCCACGCCCGACGCCAGTTGCCCGACCGACTCCATCTTCTGCGAGTGACGTAGTTGCGATTCCAAGTTCAGCCGCTCGGTGATGTCTTCGACGTAACAATGAACCACCTGGCTGGCCAAAACGGGATAGAACGACCATGACAGCGTCCGCCCCTCGATCTGGGTTTCCAAACGCAATTTACTCTTCCCGCTGACGAGACAAGTTTGAACAGATTTGACCGCGTCCGGCGGCAAGATGGCCGGCAATTCGCCTTTGCCAAGCGAGGTCGCCATGTCCAGCGCAGCTTTATTGAAATAAGTAAGGCTGCCGTCAGCGGAGAATTCCAGAACGGGGTTGGGATTGAACTGCGCGAACGCGGCCAGCTTTAGAATTTCCGGCTCCATACGTTTGCGCTCCACGGCCACGGCCAGCACGTTGGCGACCGCTTGCAGAAAATGAACAACATCTTCGGTGAAGGCCCGCGGTTGGCTGGTGTAAAAACCAAGGACGCCAAACGCCCGCTGGTAGCCGGGAATAATTACGCTGACACCGCTGACGATCCCGTGTTCGTGCAGGAAGAGGGGCCATTGAAAACGCGTTTCCTTGCGCAGATCGGAAATTATCACCGGTTCGCCACGGAGAAAATCGTAGCCGGCTTGCGCGCCACGCTTGGCATTCACCACCGTTTGTCCCACATAGCCATCTTTCCAGCCCATACCCGAACGCAACCTCAGATTGTCGCCGTCGGGAAGCTGCTCCAGCGCCAGGCCATATTCGGCTTCGATGATTTGTCCGGAAAAAATAACGGCCTGGTCCAGCAACGGCGTGAGGTCGGGAGTCACCAGCGCGAATTGACCCAAGGCGGCAATGACCGTTTGCTGGTGAGCGTGATTGAGGAGTTTTTCCTCCGCCCGGGCGCTTTCTATACGCTTCTTTTCAAGCGACTCGGCCAATGCATCGAAATTGCGGGCCAGTTGACCAAGTTCGCCCGGTTCCTTTGACATGCCAGTCCGGCTGGCGAGATCTCCTTGGGCCAGCCGTTTCGTGGTTTCGGACAGCAGCGTCACCTGGCGAAGCACAAATAAGTTACCGCCGAACCACGCTGCCGCCAGCGCCAACAACCCGATCAGGAATCCCAGCCACGGAAGGCCGGTGTACAGCAACAGCCCCAACGCCGGGGCAACGGCAAAAAAGACAATCCCCACCAGTCGAACGCGCAGACTGGAAAATCTGCTCATGGCTCTTTTGTTTTTGTCGATGCGCAAGAATAACCAATCCAATCCGTGAGGGAAATCTAATTATTCATGAATTGATCGTGTGCTTGAAACGAGCCGGCAAGGCAACCGTCATGGAAAAATTCTTGTTCAATTACGCGGGTTCCTGGCTCAATCTGCGCCACGATGTTTGACTTGTTGAGTACCGATTTTAGTTCCAAGGCCCGCTTGGGACGTTTGACCACGGCGCATGGCGTCATTGATACGCCGGTGTTCATGTCCGTGGGCACTCAAGGAAGCGTCAAGGCGCTTGACCCTCGTGAATTGCGCGAGATGGGAACGCAGATCATTTTGGGCAACACGTACCACCTGAACATCCGTCCCGGCATGGAAATCATCCGCGAAGCCGGCGGGTTGCACCGGTTCATCAACTGGCCATATCCTATTTTGACCGACAGCGGCGGCTTCCAGGTTTTCAGTCTGGCTAAAATCCGGAAGATTAAACCCCACGGTGTTCAATTTCGTTCGCATTTGGACGGCTCGTCGCTTTTTTTAGGGCCGAAAGAAGCGATGGAAATTCAAACCATCCTCGGTTCCAACATCGCGATGGTGTTTGATGAATGCCCCCCACACGGTTGCCCGCCGCGCGAAATAAAGGCCGCCGTCGAACGGACGATTCGCTGGGCGAAGGAATGTCGGGAACAACCGCGCGCGCCGGGGCAGGCGGTGTTTGGTATCGTGCAGGGTGGCAACAACGCCGGGTTGCGCGAGGAATGTGCCAAAGCGCTCGTCGCCTTGAAATTTGACGGCTATGCCATCGGTGGGGTGAGCGTCGGCGAACCGGAAGCTGAAATGATGAAAGCCGTGGAGTGCTCCGAGCTGTTTTTGCCCGTGGACCAACCGCGTTATGCCATGGGGCTCGGCACGCCTGCGCAGATGGTGGAGCTGGTGGCGCGCGGGGTGGACATGTTTGATTGCGTACTGCCCACGCGCATCGCGCGGAACGGAACAGCCTTCACCACCAAAGGAACGATCAGCGTCAAAGCTGGCTTCAACAAGGCGGACTGGCGGCCGATTGAAGAGGGCTGTGATTGTTATGCCTGCCGGAATTTTTCCCGCGCTTATTTGCGCCACCTTTTGAACGTGGGTGAAATCCTTGGCCTGCGCATGTTGAGTGTTCACAACAGTCACATGTATCTCAAACTGATGGCCGATATTCGCGCGCATCTGGCGGCGGGCACATTCGCGAAATTTCGCCGGGAATTCGTGGCCAATTATGTCCCATCCGCCAAGGTGCTCGCGGGACGGGCAAATGCCGGATGAATCGCGGCAAGGAGGATGGCCGATGGGGTATGGCGCTTCGGCGGCTTTCTTGCTGAGACAGCGCCGCAAGCAACTGAAATCCACATTCTCACCTCGGCTACGTCTCCTCACGCTTCTACTTGATACCACCAGCTTTCGAGTTGGACCCGGCAGCCAGCACGGCGTTCACGCGTTTCTTCAATTCATGCATCGCCGGGGTTTGCCGCAGACGCGGTGGCAAAGCGTCGATAGCGGACAACGCGGCGGTAAAAGACTTCTTCGCCTCGTCAAGTTGCCCGGCCAGCACGAGGATTTCGCCGCGACGAGTCAGCCACTTCTCTTTGCGAACGGAGCGGGCGGAAATGGCGTCGAGCCGGCTCAAGGCATGGTCAAAATCTCTGCGCGCCAGCTCAAGTTCGATGGCGTAAAGCTCCAGTCCCACCAACGGGCCGAGCCGTTTCAATCCATTGTCCAATCCGCGCAGCGCCGCCTCAACCTCATCGTCGTCCGCTTGCGCCTGCGCCCGTTCGAGAAAATATTCCGGCATCGGGTCGGGCGCTTTTGCAATGGCCCGCGTGAAGTCATCGGCGGCGGCCTTGCGCTCGCCGAGCTTCACTAGCAACCGGGCACGGATCAAAAGCGACTCAACGTGGTCAGGCCGACCCGCAAGATACTTGTCCAAAAACGTCCTCGCCCGATCGTTCTGGCCGGATTCAAAACACAATTTGCCACGGCAAAATCCAACCGTGTCCAGTTTGGGATCAAGCTCAGCCACGCGGTCATAGTCGCTCTCCGCCAACTTCCAGTCGGTATGGACGCGATACAACTCTCCGCGCCGCAGGTAAAGCGAAGCGTTCTTTGGATCGCCTTCGATTTGTTTGCTGACGATGTCGATGAAGGCCAGGAGGTCCGCATGGGCAAATGCGCCTGGAGTTTTAAGCAGGCTGATGGATAACACGCCCATGGTGATCCAGAGCGTAGTGAGTTGTGTCGCCCAGAGAACATTCGCCGGCATGGCAATCAAGGAATTTTTAATAATTCCGTTTCGCTCCATGCTTCTTCGCGGCCAGCGGTTTCCGTGCGGGCCCTATGTACCGTCGCGGGTTCAACCGGAACTGCGCCATGGTCCCAAGCGCGGCGGATATAGGTTAATATGGCAGCGACCTGGTCGTCGGCAAAAATTCCCAACGCGGGCATGTCCAGTTCATAAACCCGTCCCTTGACGTTGATCGGCCCGCGCACGCCGTGCAAAACCATTCGTGCCAGACGCTGGTCCGAACCCAGCGCCCACTCCGAATCGACCAACGGTGGTGCCAAGCCTTCCTGTCCCAAGCCGTGTGGCTGATGACACTGGGCGCAACTGGCCTCATACAGCGTTTTACCAAGTTCAAATCGCTCCCTTTGTTCTGCGGTCAACGGCACAACCGGCGGCGGCGGCACATAGCCCGGCTGACCGGGCCAGGTGATCAACGCCGTGATTTTCTCCAATCGCTCACGCACCACACTGTCACTCGACTTTTGCAACACGATCCAAGCTGCCGGTTCACCTGGAAAATGAATTGGTTTCGCTTTGATTGGCGGTTTGCCTTTGCTCGTCACCGGCGCGGTGGCAGAAATGCCGTCCAACAGCGCCAGCCGTCGCCACGTCGTCGCGGCGGATTGGTTCGCCGCCAGTTCGAACAAGCGTTCAACCCGCTTGGGTTTGCCTCCCGTGAAAATGCATTGGGCCAGCCCCTTCAGCATCTCATCGCGACCGGGTTTGTTTGTGCTCCAACTTTTGTCTGCCAACAATTTTTCCAGGAATTCGAGTTCGCGAACGACCAAACCGCTCAAAACTGCTTCCCGCACGTAAGCGTTCCCGGCCGCGTGCTGTAAAACTGCGATCATGCCGTCGTCAGCTTTCGGCTCGGCCGCCTCGCCAAGCGTAAACGCAAGCTGCAATTGAATATCTGGATTTTCGTCGTGGACGAGTTTCAACAAGTTCAGCAGCACTTTGTCCTTATCCGCGGTTTTGAAAAACGGTTCGTGCAGCCGGATGGCAGCGGCCTTCACTTTGGGATGCCGATCCGCCAATGCGGATTCCACCGTGGCGAGATCGAGCACACCCATCCCATCCAGAACCCACAAGGCGTGCAAGCGAGCGAGCGTTTCGCTGCCAGTCATTGCGAGCCTTTGTAGATCCGGCACCACAGCCGTATTCGCGCGTTCCACCAACAAACGTTGCGCCGTGTCCCGCTGCCACCCATTGGGATGGGAAAGATATTTCACCAAATCCACTGAACTGGCTTTACTCATTTGCGGTTTCGGGCCGGGCTTCTTCGATTCGTGGACCACCCGGTAGATGCGACCCAGGCCAATCGGTTTCTCCAGACCGCGCGACTCAATCTGCTTGCGCAAATAGCTGGTCACAAAAATACGGTGCTGCAACACGCCGCGATACATATCCACCAGATACAACGCGCCATCCGGTGCGTTGCAGGCATTGACGGGACGAAACCGCTCATCGCTTGAAGCCAGGAATTCCGTTTTCTCGTAGGCGCTGCGGCCCGTGATGGCACAATCTTTTTCCGTGAGGATGTCGCGCTTGACGAGGTTTCCCGCCGGTTCACAAACAAAGGCGCTGCCGCGAAATTCAGCGGGGAAATTATCGCCGCGATATATCAGGGGCGCGCAAGCAGCGGTAAACGTGGCCAGCGTGCCGTCGGCCCGTAATTGCTCTGGGCGATAACCGCGATTCACACCAGGATTGACGCGAATTGGCCAGACCGCTTGATCCTTCATGACCCGATGATTCAAACCGATTGCAGTACGGCAGTTTGGATTGCGAACCAGATAAGCCGACGGCACGAGATCGCATCGGAGTTGGTCTTCGTTGGAATCAAAAAAGAACCGCCCGAAATCGTCCTGCGACAATCCCCATTGACCGCGAAACGCCGTCGGCGCGCGCTTCCATTCGCCATCCACGTTGCGAAAACGCCAGGTGAAGTTGGCGCTGTAAATCCAATTGTCCATCGCCCAAAGCAACCCATTGGCGGTGTGCTCGGGACTTGTGCGATTGCCGTAATCGCCCGCCACTTCAATTTTTTCATCCGCTTTTCCGTCCCCGTTCGTGTCCCGACAGAACCAAAGTTTCGGCGGCTCGGCCACCAGAACACCGTCACGCACCAACGCGATCGCCCGGGGCATAACCAAGCCATCGAGAAAAACTGAACTCTTGTCCATCCGACCATCACCATCAGTGTCTTCCAAAACAACGATCCGTCCCACCGGCGCATCCTCACCCTTGCCATCGACGTTCGGCATGAAGCCGCGCATTTCGACGACCCAAATCCGGCCGTCGGGATCGAAAGCCATGGCCACCGGATCGCTCACCAACGGTTCGCTGGCCACCAACTCGATCCTAAAACCGGGCGCGAGTTTGAAGGATTTCAACGCTTGCTCCGGCGTCAAGACCGGCGACGGCGGGATGGGAAAGGTCGGTTGCTTTTGAACTTCACCCGGCTTATCGCCCTGTTGGGCGCTGGCGAGCGAGGCGATCAAATACGAGAGGAACAGAAGTCGCGCTAACATTTTCGGGTGTGATGAACTGGCAGATAAATAAACTATTATTTTGTCGTTTGGACGCCAACGCCCGCGCCCCTATTTAATGTTCAAAGAAGGTCGGGCCAAATTACTTGACCCCCATTCAGCTGCCAAGCATTTCTCGCGCATAGCAACGAGTCCAAGCCGTAACCGCCTGGGTAACGAGGCGGACAAATGAATGCGATTGTCGAAAGTTTCCGCCTCCTTACGTCTACGGCTGCGTCGCCGCCGACCGCAAGCGATTCTCGTTCATCGCGNNAGGTTGACGACATCTCAAGTCACCCGTTTCTCCACTTTGCTGAGGAGTTCGCCGGACTTTAGTCGCGTCTTTAATCGCTGTCCGGTCTTCGCTTCGTCCGCGGCACGAAGAACGCTGCCCGTGGCCGCGTCGGAGGTAATCGAATAACCGCGCGCCAACACGTGCTCCGGCGAAAGCAATCGCAGCCGGGTGTCCAACGTGGTTAATTGACTCCGGAGTGTTTCGAACTGATGCCGTGTCTGCTCGCGCAATCGACGTTGCTCCTGGTGCAACACCTCGCGTCGTCGCACCAAAAGCTGACCCGGTCGCAGGCGCAACAATCGCTCACGCAAAATTTGCCATGCGACGCGCTGATTTCGCGTTCCCTGTTTGACGCAACGCGCCAAACTGCTCTGCCAATCATCGAGTTGTTGCAACTTTTCGTTCAGCCGCCGGCGGGGATAAACACGAAGGACCCGTTGGGTGAGTTGCTCAAAATATTCTTGTTCGCGCGTCAATCGCTGTTCCATTTTTTGGCGCAACCAATCCGGGGCTTCCAACACAAACTTGCGACTGGCGAAAACTCCTTCCGTAATGATCTCCGCCGCCGCGCTGGGCGTGGCCGCGCGGACATCCGCCACAAAATCGCTGATCGTAAAGTCAATCTCGTGTCCCACCGCCGAAACCACCGGCAACGCCGACTCGAAAATTGCACGAGCAACGATTTCCTCGTTGAATACCCACAAATCCTCCAACGAACCTCCACCGCGGGTGACCAGAATCAAATCAATTTTGAATTTTGAATTTTGAATTTTGAATTCATTCAGCAACCGTATGGCCGCCGCGATTTCTCCGGCCGCACTCTCCCCCTGCACGCGACACGGAGTGAGGATGATTTCCAGGCTCGGATCGCGCCGACGCAGAACGTGGATCACGTCCCGAATGGCCGCACCCGTGGGCGNNCCACGCTTCCGTTCGGGAGCAAAAAGGCCTTCGGACTGGAGCTTTTGTTTCAGCCTGCCAAACGCCAACTGCAACGCACCTACCCCTTGCAATTCAATCGACACGACACGAAGTTGATATTGTCCGCGCGGCTCGTAAACCGTGATGTCGCCCTGAACAATGATCTGCTGACCATCCTTCAAGAGATCGCGACTGCCTTGGGCCTCGCCCCGAAACAGCACGCAACTCAATTGGGCGCTGGCATCCTTCAGCGTGAAATAAATGTGACCCGAACTTTGGGTGCGGAGATTCGTGACTTCGCCCGTTACCCAAACCTGCCCGATTTGTTTCTCCAGAGTGCGTTTGATTTGCGTGGTCAATTCTGCGACCGTCAGCACCTTCCGTGTTGCTTCCAAAGGAAACAACTCGCCGAAGTCCCATTGCGATTTGGTTTGCTTGCTCATCAAACGTTCTGGCTTTTCAACAATTCTTCAATCACCGACCGCTGCTGAAGAAATTCCGTTGGTTAAGTAAGCCGTTGCGATAGTTGAAAAGAAGAAATTCAATGGCTTCTTGATCTCTGTTGCGTCTAGAATGTATGCCATAAATTGAACAAGGTTGTGTATTACAATGCTTCCGACACGCGTTGAATTTTAATTGCTTTGCCGTTGGCATTATCAATTTCTACCACGGCGCCTTGCAGCAGCACGCGACTCTTCGCCACTTCAAACTTCTGAGGTTGGTTAGTCAGAAACCGTTTGATGATCGGCTCGATCTCGCGGCCAATCACGCTATCATGCGGCCCGGTGAACCCGGCATCCGTCAGGAACGCAGTGCCGCCGGGGAAAATCTGTTCGTCCGCCGTTTGCACATGCGTATGCGTGCCGATAACCGCGCTCACCTGGCCATCGAGCATCCGTGCCAGTGCAATCTTTTCCGAGGTCGCCTCGGCGTGAAAATCCACGAAGATGATTTTTGTCTTTGAGCGCAGGCGTTCAACTTCAGCGCGGGCGGCGTGAAAGGGATTTTCCAGATCAGGCATGAACGTGCGGCCTTGCAAATTCAGAACGGCGATTGAAAAAGAACTTTGAATTGTGAATCTTGAATTGTGAATTTCAAAGATGGCACTCCCCTGCCCCGGCGTTCCCGGCGGATAATTAAGCGGGCGCAGAAAGCGCTTTTCGTTCTGGAGCAATTCCACTACTTCCTTTTGATCCCAGAGATGATCGCCGCTGGTTATGACGCCCACACCAGCGGCAAAGATCTCCTGCGCGGTGGCAGGCGTGATACCGGAGCCGCCAGCGGAATTTTCGCCATTGGCGATGGCGAGGTGGATACCGTAATGTTGCCGCAATTTCGGAACGATTTCCTTGACCGCGCGCCGGCCCGGTTGCCCCACAATGTCGCCAATGAAAAGAATCTTCACGGGCGGAACAGTAACCAGCGCGGTTGGTCACGCAAGCAAAAGGGAATTTTGCGTTTGCCTTTTTAGGACGATCCGTTTGACTTGAGGACATGAAGAATTCCCGACTGAGTTGCGGCGTTGCCATCGCATTGTTTCTGATGACGGTCACCCGGGTCTCGGCCCATTTAGTCGCGGAGGAGATGAGCGAAGCGGCGAAGAATTTTCTGGCCTCGTTGACACCGGAACAACAGGCCAAGGCGCGGTTTGAATTGATGGATGACGAACGCAAGAACTGGCATTTCATTCCCAAAGACCGCAAAGGTCTTCCGATCAAAGAAATGACGGCCGCGCAGCGCAACCTGGCGCACGCGCTGTTGAGCACAGGGATGAGCCAGCGCGGTTACGTGAAGGCCGTCACAATCATGAGTCTGGAGCAGGTGTTGCATGATATGGAGGGCGCGGGACGGCGGTTTCCGCGGGATGCCGAGCTTTATTACGTTTCTATTTTTGGCCGGCCGGGCGCGAAAGAAGTCTGGGGCTGGCGTGTCGAAGGACATCATCTCTCGATCAACTTTACCGTCGCGAATGGAAATGAAATCTCGGCGACGCCATCCTTCATGGGCACAAACCCCGCCGAAATCAGGGAAGGGCCGCGCAAAGGTCTGCGGGTACTGGCAGTGGAGGAGGACCTCGGACGCAAACTGGTACAATCCTTGACGGACGAGCAAAGGAAAATTGCCATCTACACCAACGCCGCACCGGCGGACATCATCACCGGAGCGGAACGCAAAGCAAAAGTTTTGGCAACCACAGGTCTTGCCGCGTCGCGGATGAACAAGGACCAAAGCAAACTGCTATTGGAGTTGGTTCGCGAATATGTTTATCGGCATCGCCCGGAGGTGGCTGATCACGACCTCGAAAAAATCGAGAAGGCGGGCTTCAACAAGATTTATTTCGCTTGGGCGGGCGGACTGGAGCGAGGTGAGAAACATTACTATCGCATCCAAGGCCCGACGTTTCTGATGGAATACGACAACACTCAGAACGACGCCAACCACATCCACGCGGTCTGGCGCGATTTCGAAAACGATTTCGGTGATGATTTGTTGCGGAAACACTACGATCAAACACCACATCCCAAATGATTTATTTTAGAAATCAGAAAGGCAGGAAGAAAAACTAATATTGGTAAGGCATCATCAAACGCCATGACAAATAAGCATATTGCTCTTTTACTTTCACCAAGCCTCTTTTTTGTTGTAGTCGCGATCGCTTCATTTTTTACCTCCAACATGATTCGCCAGCGTACCGGCGACAACGGTGGCCAGCAGAAGTTCGACGTGTTCGTCGCCAACGTAAAAAGTGGCAAATGGCAACTCACGGCAGACAGATGGCTTGAAGGAATGCGGCGGGAACGAGCCACAGCNNTCAGAGCCACAGCCGAGGCGTATCGCAAGGCTGGCGCCAGCACCGTCGAGTTGATGCAGGATTTTGTCTGGGCGTCGTTGGCCGGGATATTATTGCAGACATGCGTAGTGTTTTCAGTGAGGAAGACATTGATTGAGAGATGATGCCGAATACGTAAATTGGATGTTATGCTTATCCATTTGATGCAGG
>PLJQ01000082.1 GCA_003140275.1 Limisphaerales bacterium | reverse complement strand
GGGCCGGGGTGAGGACGAGCGTTTCACAAACAGCCGTCCGGACTTGCCAATCATTCAATTGTACTCGGATCCACTGGAAACAGCGAAGAACCCCCGGATTATCTCTATCATTTCATGTTTTCCAACAACGCGCTGGCGCAGGCTTCGGCAAAACGCGGATCATTGATCTCGCAATCCACTTCAATCACCTTGATGTCGCGCCGCAGGTTCTGTTTGAGCGCAGCGAACAATGCCTGGTCCGCGACCGGATCATGAAACTTCTGACCGGGCGCGCTGATGACGCTGATGGCCTTTTTCGGAATCAACACGCTGACCGGGCCTTTGGAGTCATTGAGCTTTTTGGCGATGATTTTGCCGAGTTGAGCACATTCCTCCGGCGTCGTGCGCATCAAAGTGGCCTGCGGGTTGTGCTGATAGAAGTTTCTTCCCTTGAATTTTGACGGCACGGTTTCAGGCGGCCCAAAATTAACCATGTCGAGACAGCCGGGTGTGACGATGGCGGGGACGCCGAGCTTTGCTGCCGCTTCGAGTCGCGTCGCCCCGGCGCCGAGAATACCGCCGACCAGTTCATCCGCCCACTCGGTCGTGGTCACGTCCAATACACCGGCGACCATTCCCGATTCAATCAGCGACTCCATCGTGCGACCACCAGTGCCGGTGGCGTGGAAAACCAAAACTTCGTAGCCGGCAGCTTCAAGAATCTTTTTCGCCGCCTGAACGCAGTCAGTCGTATTGCCAAACATGCTGGCGACGATGATCGGTTTGTCGGTTTGGGGTCCCGCCTTCAGTCGGTCTGGACCGGCTAAAGCCGGGACTCCGAACTCCACCATCCCGCAAATGGCGCCGGCTGCGCGTGTCAGAATCAACCGCGAGATGCGGTTTAACCCCGCAATATCGACGATGCTCGGCATCATCACGATGTCTTTCACGCCGACGTATTGGGCCGTGTTGCCGCTGGCGAGGGTGGAAACCATGACTTTCGGGAAGCCAATCGGTAACGCGCGCATTGCCGCTGTGCCAATGGCCGTGCCGCCACCGCCGCCCAACGAAATCACGCCGTCGATTTTTTTCCCGGCGACAAGCCGGGCGAGCACAATCGGCGCGCCTCGCGACATCGCGGTAACCGTCTCGCCGCGGTCCCGCCGCGATACCAGGGCGTCAAAATCCACGCCGGCGGCGGCGGCAACAACACGCCGCGTGATGTCCGGTTTGAGGGTGGGTTCGCCGAGGGCGCCGACATCGATGACCAGGGTCTGATGTCCGCGTTGCTTGAGCAGGTTGGCGACAAAGGCGTGCTCTTCGCCTTTGGTATCCATGGTGCCGAGAATCGCAATCGTTGCCATAAAGTGTGGGGTGACTTTACCATGGCCATCGCTGAAAGCAGGCAAAACGTTCAGGAAAATTGGGAAGTCGATCAAACCGCGCGGATCCAAACGGGGAGTAAACCACGAGTTACGTGTCTGCTTTTACTTTTTGACATCGCCGGCGTGCTGACTATATCTTCACGCGCCTTGGACGACCCTATAGTCTAGCGGTTAGGACACCTCCCTTTCACGGAGGTAGCCCGGGTTCGATTCCCGGTAGGGTCGCCAATGTTTTAAATGGTTTTATGATAGTTGTTGACATTCCAGACAGTTTTCCAGACAATCTGAACCATGAAGACACCAGACTTTCCAAAGGTCATCAAGGGCGGCAATGCCCAGGTCAAAATCTACGAGACGCCCACCAAGGGCTATCCGAGCTACACGCTGGTTTACTATGAAGGCAGGCAGCGCAAACGCGAATCGAACGCGGATTACGATGAGATTCTCACCCGCGCCCGTGAAATCGTTGGCGACGTGGAGACGGGCAGAATCCAGTCAATCGCCCTGAGCGGTCGGGAACGCGAGTCCTACGAACGGGCAATGCAGGTGCTTTCCGTCACCGGACAGCCCTTGGACGTGGCTGCGAGCCACTACGCGCAAGCCTACGAGACTCTTGGCGGTGATCTGGTCATTGAAGCGGCCAAGGATTACAAGCGGCGGCACAGCGGCATTCAATCCAAGCTCGTATCCGAAGTTGTGGAGGAGTTCCTTGCGACGCGGGAGAAACAGAACCGGAGTGCCCGGCACTTGGAATCATTGTCATCGCACTGTACGCGCTTCGCCGGGAGTTTTAAGGAGAACATCAGCACGGTGAACGCCAGCGTCGTTGATCTGTGGCTGGACAAGCTGGACGTGTCGCCACGAACCCGCGACAACGTGCTTGGTTCACTCAGCAACCTTTTCGAGTTTGCAAAGTCCAAGCACTACCTGCCGAAAGACCACGATGAACTGAGCCGCGTCACTCGCCTGCACAATGGCGAGGACACCCCGGTTGAGATTTATACGCCGGACGAAATGACGGCGCTCTTGAAGGCCGTTGACGCCGCGTTAGTCCCCTTCGTCGCCATTGGCGGATTCGCCGGGCTCCGTAGTTCTGAGATCGAGCGCCTAGACTGGAAAGATGTAAAGTTCGATTCAAACTGTATCGTGGTGCAAAAGGGCAAGGTCAAGAAACGTGGCAAGTCCCGGCGCGTCGCTCCGCTCCTGCCAAATCTGAAAATCATTTTGGAGAAGCATCGCAAAGCCAGTGGCCCGGTGTGGCCGCACAGTCACGCTTACCTTCACGAAGCCATGCGCAACGCGGCGACGCGGGCAGAGATTACACTCAAAGACAACGCGCTCCGTCATTCGTTTGTATCCTACCGGGTCGCCGCAATCAAAAACGTTCCGCAAGTCGCCTACGAATCCGGCAACAGTCCGCAAATCATTCACTCGAATTATCTGGAACTGGTAATCGACGCTGACGTGCAACGCTGGTTTGCCATCACGATGCCGCAACGCCGTCGCGCTACGGGTTACGGCAAACGGGCCTTGGCGCTGCAAGAAGTGACGCCACCAATTTCAAACCACAACCACAAAACCTGAGAGAGCCAGGTAGTCCCCAGGGCGCAGGCGTCGATTGTCCGGCGACTGGTGCAAGTGCCTTAACTCCGCTTCCGTGGACTTTGGAAACTGAGTCTCGACGCTCCTACAATTCGCACGCATTCGGCTCGGAACGCATTTTGATCGTGAGCCTGTCCGTGGCACTCAACAAATTCCAGCGCCGCGTCCGCACCCAACAGAAAAAGTCAGCTTCGATCCACTCAGAGAGACGTTAGTTCGCGCTTCGTTCCAAGACTCACGCCGCGCTCAAACCAATTCGAGGCGCGCAACCAGCGTACGCCCTTTCTTGGCGAACGCTCGTTGCCGCGCGCGGATGCCGGTCGCTCTCGCCGCTAACGCGGCGAGCCTCGCGCCGTCACTGGTTTGCCAACGTCCTCACCCGGCGCTCGGACGCTTGCACTCGCGCGCGCACAGGACGCCTTCTCTTTGTCGAACGTGGTCCTGGCACTCGAAGCCGTGCTGGTTTGCCAACGTGCCACGCGCGCGCGAGTGCCCGGCATACAAACTCGCCGCAACCGGCTCGCCTGGAACCCTCACGCTTCGCGTGAGCCTGGCACAGTCGCAACGAACAACGCAGTGAAGCGCCGCGACTCAACTAAACTCAGGTTTACAAGTTGGAGCGGCAGGAATAGGCTGCGAAATGTAAAAAGAGATCGACCGCACAGCGCGCTCGAATAACAATGTTAGGAGGCATCATATGACCCTGAAGCCAAATTACCTGCGGGCGTTCGTCAAGACGTTCCTATCGTTTTTCGTCCTTATCGCGGTTTTTTCGGGCGTTGTTCCGTATTTCCAAGGTAAGGAAGTTCGAGTCGGTGACATTCTTAGCTTGGCAGCGCTCGGAGCCGTATTTTTCGGCATTGTAGTAGCCGTATTTTTCACACCTCGAGAAATCACCTGGGATGATGAGACAATTAAGATCAGAGCACTATTTCCCGGGTCAGGAGATTTTGAGTGGCGACAACTCCAAGCATGGAGTCCATACGGGCGAGGCACGTTTCTTATTAAGTTCCAAGATAACCAAGCGTTCCAAATCGCACCTGCCGGGTTTCGTTCAGAGGATTGGAAGGTTTTCCGATCATTCCTTCAACGGCGTTTTCCAGAAAAGAAGACATTGATTTGGATTGGTGTTATACCCGTTCGTCTCAGAAAAAAGTGACGATGCCTAACACCCCAGCCAACAGCCGTCGCACCGGACAGTTGGCCTCACAGAGCCGACACTTGCGCTGTCGCGCCAAGCCTCGGCACTGTTCGGCCCGCGCACGATGCCTGACTCGCCAGCTTTCCGACCACTCCACTCCGCTTCACGAACCGCTTCGATGAGGGCAAGTGTGGTTCGCATCTACGCGGATCATTTCGCTTCGTTCCGCTGATTCGGAAACTGCCGAGACAGGCAGAACAGCTCGTGCGCGCCCGAAGAACACAACCCAAAGGTCGCTTCGCTCCCGACCGGGAACGGCTCGCAGCTCGCCGTTCACCGGTCGGCAGCTACACGCCCCCAGGATAAATCCCGCCACGGTGCGACGCTTCGCGTATCGCCGGAGACGCCGCAATAGGTCGCGAGGCTTCGCCCGGCACGGTCGGTGCAGGCTACGCCTGCCAATAGTCGTGAGCACGGCCAGTTGTCGCTGCGCTCCGCTTGCGAAACTGCCCGACCTCACATCGCAAACCAATTCAGTCTGACCCCTCGCCGTCAGGCTACGCTCCGGGCTGTCCATTCGCACCCAAGCAAACCAGTGCGGTGACAGTCCTATCGCTTCACCCTGTCGTCGAGGCGTCAGAACAACGCCGCCAGACTAAACGGCAAGGGCGGCAGACTGCNNAGACTGCGAACAATTTGCTCCGGCTACGATGCTCGGTGGTAATGGGACTGGCACCTGCGCGTCTGTGCCGCCGCTGAATTTTCGCAGACTGCCGCCTGGGATTTTTTGCCTGACTCCGTCCGGTTCAATCCGCTTCACTCCACTCCGGGCTTTGCTACCGGCCACCAGAACAGACGCCAGCGACATCGCAGACTCAGCCGTCGGCGCGGTGGCCGTGCGCAAACCCCTACGTTCCGTTCCGCAAATTGAATCCGGCGGAGACAGGCGGGAAAGCAAAGAAACGCGCCAATAACGTTTCGCTTCGTTCGGCGGTTGGCATTCGAGACCAGCCGACGCTACGCTTCTCGCTCCAGGTATTCGCTCCGAGGCTGGGCGTCGGCTTTGCTTAACCCGGACCTGCACAACCCGACGTTATGTTTATTTGCCTCTCCCTATGCCGCAGGCGCGACACATATACGGGAGACCTCGCCTTCCAGGTGTTCAGGCCCGTCAACTAAACATAACGCGCTGTTGTGCAGTTTGGGCTTCGCGCTTTGTCATGGCGGCTGCATCCGACCCTGCGCCCCGCACCCGCCCCGCCAAACCGCTCAGGCATCTCTCACGCCAACCGCCTCACTCCGCAGCTTCGCAAATGGGCGCGGAGAAGAGCAAAAACTAAAGCCTCCTCACACAACGAAAGCCAATGCTGCTGCCGGCGTTGAGCGGGTTGCCGTAGCTGCGAAAGGCGCACCGAGCATCGTTCGCGTCGAGGCTCCAAGACCCACCGCGCAAACCACGGTAGCTCAATGGCCCGGTTGGTCCGTGGGGATCGCTGCCTCCCGCATACGGCGTCCCATACCAGTCCCAACACCACTCGAATAGATTCCCAGCCATGTCATATAGCCCATACCCGTTCGCCGGAAAGGAGCCCACCGGACTCGTCGCCGGTGTCCTTCCCCCAATACTTCCAATCGCGTTGTAGCCATTCGGCCCCAAATCGTAGCTGAGGTTGGTGTTTCCGTAATAATTGGCCTGGCTTTCACCGATTAAGTTGCCCCACGGAAACCGTTGCCCGCTCAAGCCGCCCCGTGCCGCCTTCTCCCACTCCGCTTCCGTCGGCAACCGGTAGCCGCTCACTGCCCAGTTCGGATAGAGTGTTGTCGCTTCGCCATTCGTATAAACCTGCGTCAAGCCGGCATCCGTGTAATACACGGGCGTCAAACCCGCCTGCGCCGACCGCGCATCGCTCCACTTCACCGTGTCATACCAATCCACGGTCTGCACCGGATGATTCGCCCCCTTGCCAGCAGCGGCGTACGCACCATAGACAGTATTTTGAAAAAAGCCGTAGCCGTGGTTCGTGGCGTACGAATAAACCGTCTGCCATTGACTATAGCTCACCAGATTCACGTCCATGTAAAACGCCGACACATAGACGTTCGTGGGGCTGGCATCACTCTCGCCATCCAGTGTGTCGCCTATCGTGAAGCTGCCGGAGGGAATGAGCGCCAGGCCGGCGGGCGGGTTGAAATCAACGAGCAGGTTGGTGTTGACAGCATTGGTGGTGGGAAGCTGGACATAGTCCACCCAATTGGTTCCGCCGGGCACGGACGCGACCGTCTGGACGGTATAGGTCGCGCCCGGCGACGCGTTGCTCCAGACCAGCGTGCCATCCGGGTTAAACGCGATGATGGTCGTTGCCGTTGGGCCGGAAATCCTGAAGAACCGCGTCCCTTGGGCAGCGGCCTGATGAACGCCAGCGAGCAAGGCCAGCGCCAAGAATGCGGACAGTTTAGTTTTCATGGTTGCTTTGGCCGCAATTCCCCGAGGTGAGACCGGTGTCGCCAGGATTGGAGGTTCACGGCCAACGAACCAGAAATGGTGGAGACGCGACAATGCTAACGCCGCCAAGTTAAAAAGCAAGCAGATAAAGGAGGAAAGTGCATTCGGCGCGCCCGGAGGTCGCGCCCCACCCCGGATGCCGAAGGTAGGGCGCGTCTCTCCGAGCGCGCCGTGATCGTTCCGATCATTGTTGGAAAATGTATCAGCCACATGGGAAGCCCAAGTCGCCAAGGGCTAGAGGGGAAGTCCACCTTGAGCCTTCAGGTCTTTTTTCCGCTGCGCTCCCCTCTGCATCGTCCCGTTCTCTCGCCCTCACAAGGCCGCTTGCACAGGGGCGTCTCGTGGTTTCCCTCTGAAGACTACTCCCACGGACGAGCCCTGTTGCGCGGCCTGTTTTTGTGAAGGGCGACAGTCCGAAGACGATCAGCAGAGCACAAAAAAAAACCATGAAAACCAAAACACAAAACAGCAAGACCGGGCTCAAGAACCGATCCGATCAGTTGAGCACAGCAAACACCAACACAGCAGCAGCAGAGAAGAAAGACAATCGACTGCCGATTGACCGCCAGCAGCGGACAAAAAACCGCACACTCCCAACACCGAAAGTATTGAACCAACTCTTTACGACGTTGCCGGACGTTTATCGACTCGCGGAGGTTGTCGGCAAGTGGGTATGGGTTCAGTTCAAGGAGACGCCCGCCGCCGAGATTCGGCAGCAGTTGGCACAGCTTGGTTTCCATTGGAACGGCCAGCGCCAGACCTGGCAGCACCCGTGCGGCCAGTTCCGCTTGAGCAGCGCCAGCGACCCGCACGAAAAGTATTCCAGTTATTTCCCCGCTGACACGCGGCCAGCCTGACACCCGAGGACTTTATGAATACCGACATTTACGCCGCCAAGTATGTCCCCATCGGCTACCGCACACTCAGCCCCGACGAGTTCACTGCCCGCCGCACCGCCCAGGACTTGAAGAACGCCAGCCAGGAAGCGATACAGATCGCCGCCCCCGTCATGGCCGCACTCATTGACGGCCCTTCCGGCGCCGCGACCGCGCTCATCTCTCACGCCAACCGCCTCACTGCGCCGCTTCGCAATTGGGCGCGGAAAAGACCAAAACCTAAAGCCCCATCACACAACGAAACCCAACGTCGTTGCTGGAGCTGTTCGGGTTAAGGCTGTCACGATAGGCGCACCGCGAGCTGTTGGCACCGCTGAGCCAACTGCCGCCGCGCAAAACACGATTGCTCCCCGAACTCGGACCTTGCGGATCGCTTGCGGGCGAGGAATTGTAGTACGTGCTATCATACCAATCCCAGCACCAATCAACGACGTTTCCGGCCATATCGCTCAGGCCATAACCATTCGCTGCAAATGATCCCACTGGACTGGTGTAAGGCGTTGCTCCGGTCGCGTAAGTTGGGTTGAAGCCGTTGGGCCCCAAATCGTAGCCATAATCGACCGTGTCTCCGTAGTAGTTGGCCTGGCTTTCGGATATCGTGTTGCCCCACGGAAACCGTTGNNCGCGCCGCCTTCTCCCACTCCGCTTCCGTCGGCAACCGATAGCCACTGGCCGTCCAATTCGCAAAAACATTCGTCGTCTCCCCATTGGTATACACCTGCGTCAAACCCGCATCCGTGTAATACACCGGCGTCAGACCCGCTTGCTGCGACCGTGCATTGCACCACTTCACCGTGTCATACCAATCCACCGTCTGCACCGGATGATCCGCCGCCTTGCCCAAACCGGCATTGGTGAAACCATATCCGCTATTTGTCGCCCAATTATAAACCGACTGCCATTGGCTGTAGCTCACCAAGTTCACATCCAGGTAAAAAGCGGACACAGCCACGTTAGTGGGAGATGCATCAGTGATATCGGCATCATTGATAGAGTTTCCCATCGTGAACACACCCGCCGGAATAAGTGCCATGCCGGCGGGCGGGTTGAAAGCAATGAGCAGGTTGGTGTTGAGGCTGTTGGTAACGGGAATCTGGACATAGTCCACCCAATTAGTTCCGCCGGGCAGGGATGAGACGGTCTGGATGGTATAGGTCGCGCCCGGCTGCGCGTTGCTCCAGACCATCGTGCCATCCGAGTTAAACGCGATGACGGTCGTTGCCGCCGGGCCGGAAATCCGGAAAAACCGCGTGCCTTGGGCAGCCAAGGAATGAACGCCGGCAAACGATGCCAGCGCCAATATTGCAAACAGTTTGTTTTTCATTGTTTCTACGGTCCCAATTCCGCCTGTTGACACCGGCGTCTTCAGGATTGGAGGTTTACGGCCAACGACCCAGAAATGGTGGTGACGAAAGAACGATACTCCCGACGAGGCAAAAAGCAAGAAGATAGAGAAGGAAAGTCTGCGGCGGTCAAGGAACACATCAAAGGCATTGTCTCCGATGCTGGTGACCAGCAGGCCATTGATCGAATCTGGGATAATTACGTCGCCGCCTGGGCCGGTGTTCCCGTGATGGTAATCGTGCCGTTATTCGTCGTGTAACTGAATTGGGCTTGCACTGCGGCGGGCAAAATCAACAGGAGCAGTAGCGGCAACAGCCTGAGGGCCCAAGCCATTCTGAAAGCCGGGAATTGCACTCGGTTGTTTTTCACAGAGCACGGGGCTGGTCGAAGGTGTTTGCGCCTTTTCAAACGGCAGATTTCCAACGACTGGCTGTGTTATCGGTTACAGCCTACGCCTTGGGCGACAATCCGCTACTCAATTCTTGGCAAGTGCCAACCGTGACCGTTCGACCGCAGGGGGCGCGAGCTAAGGCTCGCAGCTCGCCCCCTGCTCGTTTTACCTCGCACTCGAGCGAGGGAAGTCACATCAACAAAAACCAAAACAAAAAACCGCTTACACAGATTTCTTTACAAAACCCCTTGACGTAACAGGGCAACCTCCCGTAACCAGTCAATGATTTGTTTTAAATTCAGGTTGGTTAGCGTCGCCACTTCTTTTACTCACAAAACCATTTAAAACATTGGCTTTTGTGACGTTTTGCCACTTCGCCTAAAATCAATTATTGACACTTGCCGCCACTATACGGCATGAAAGCAAACACAAAGAAACACGAGACGGTGAAAGTGGGAAGTGTCGAAGTCAAAATCCACAACCGCCAACGAACGACAGGCAGCGTGGGGGCGCGCGGCCAGGGTCAGGCGCTTGATCAACTATCGCAGGCGTTGAGCTTCGAGGTGGTTGGCATCCCGTGGGAAGGCCCGCGGCCCGCCGCTGAGACTTGGGGGATAGTACCTATGCTCGCTTACCGAGCATCCTGCGATGCCTAATTACTACAGCCAGCATGGCGAGGACGTCGTACTCGACTGCCTGTTCGAGGGACAGCGGACGGGATTTTTCGTCGAGGTTGGGTGCATCGACGGAATTCGCTTCAGCAACACGCTGACCTTCGAAGAGCGCGGCTGGAATGGCCTGTGCGTCGAGGCGCATGCCGGCTACATCGACGCGTTGCGCAGGAACCGCCCGGGGAGCATCGTCGAGCATTGCGCCGCCGCAGAGGCGGACGAGGAGTCGGCCACTTTTTACGCCAACTTCCGCGGCAGCCTGTCGTCGCTGGACAGGACCCAGGAGGCAAGGTTCCGGGGTTTCGGCAAGTACTTCGGAGGGTTCACGGAGCAGAAAGTCGGGAAGCGCCGCCTTGATACCGTGCTCGCGCGGCACGGCGTGGAACGCGTTGACCTGCTGTCGTTGGACATCGAAGGATACGAGGTGAAGGCCATGCGCGGGCTCGACCTCGCCCGCTACCGGCCGCGAGTGATGGTGATCGAAGTGGACGGCAAGGCGCAGGAGGCGGCGCTTGATGCGCTGATCCTGCCGCATGGCTACTTCAAGTGGATCTGCCTCGGCGGCAACCTTTTTTACCTGGCCGACGCGGCGCTTGCCGCGCCAGCGCGCGACCGCGTGTTCGAGGCGGAAATCATTCGCCTGCAGGACGATGTCGGGGGTACCCCCGCCGGGCGCATCCGGGTCACGGTTGATACCCGCGTTCCCAACGGCGGAACTGCCGGATTCAAATGGAAGGCGATCGGCGCCGGAGCGCCGAAGCGTAGCTGGTTCCGCCGATTGCTGGGGAGGCGCTGATCGTGTCCGGCCTCTTTTCCAGAAAGCCGAAGCACGACGAAGCGTCGTACCAGTTCCAGGAGGTCGGCTGCCATGGCGACCGATACCTGCGCGCGCTGATGGACAAGCTCGTGACCCGTGTGCGCATCGAATGCTTCAGCCAATCCTGGCTGCGATTTGCGTTCACCGCTCCGCACAGGCCAGACGCGGACAAACAGGAACTCCCTCTCCTGGGGGAGAGGGTTGGGGGTGAGGGCGGACGTACACTCCGACTTCATACGCTTACCCCGGTTCAGGAGGGCAAGCGTCATCCAAAAAAGTCACTGCCAATTATGCTCACCTCCACCGGCTGCTCTGCGTGATGGTGCGGTTGTGTGTCTCGTATGCCTTTAAACGCGCCGCTCGGCTCTGAAAGCATATCGTGAAGATAACGCAGAGCATCCAGCGCATGATCGTGTTCTTTAACAGGAACATCTTTTTCATCACGCCAAATATAACTCTCGAATTCGTTGATTAAATTCTCGCAGGCCGGGTCCACGGTGAGCCTGGGATTTCCATCGCCCTGCACTTTGAGCCGGTTCTGAATCGCTTGTATGCCGTCCAGCACGCGGCCCTTTCCACCTTGTGCTCTCAGGCCGGCGGAAACGAGGCTCGCGATCAACTCCGCCGCCGCTGCATCCACGGCCACCAGCGGCGGGACATTTGCGATCGAAAATTCTTTCGAGAGTGCGTCTGCAGTCGCCACGACTTCAGACTGCAACACTCCTCGCTGGTAGAATTCCTTGAACACGTGCCAGCGCCCGTCGCTGTCTTCGCCGACCACCAGGATGACCGCCGGATTATTGAACCCTTCGTCCATGGCCAGAAGCCAACGCTTCATCGCTTCACGCTTGCGGACGAGGCGGTGAACGTTGACATCAAACATCTCATAAACCGCGCCTTCGTCGGTGGCCCAAATTCCTTCAAACAATCGCTTACGGCGCATACCGGTCATATTTTCCAACACCAACAGGCGTTTCCTTCCATCCTCAGTTGGATTTCCTTGCTCATCGTACAAGGTGGGATTGTCCGTATGCCTTGCCACCAGCAGTCGCAACCGGCCTTGCCTTGCCCGTTCGCGGATCCAATGTTTGCTGCCACGCGGATTGCAGTCACCGAACAGTTGCGGATGCGCCACCACGGCCGCCCGGCCTGAGCATCGGGTCGCCAGCGTTTCCCAATCATCCAGCATCAACTCCTCGCTCTGGTTCACGTAAAAGAAGTCCCGCTCGGTGGAGAGCACCCGCCCAGGATTGTCCATGCCGACGGCCCATATTACCGAACCGTTCGGGTAGAGGAACCGCGAAGGCGTCTCGCCACCGAATATTCGCACGCCTTGGCCGGCTATGACACGGGCAAAAGTTTGGAGGACGCTTCCGGCCAGTGCATTGTAAGTCTTACGGACGATTGCGCCTTGCGTATCAGGGATGCGAGCGCAAATCACGTGAGCTTTCAGACAGCAGACATAAGTCTTGCCGGTGTCGGCGGGGCCGGCAATGATGCACTCATGCTCGGTCGAGGCGAACATCGCCCGGCAATCGCCGCGAAGCTCAATGCCGGTTCCTTTGGGTGCGAATTGAACTTTTGATTGATTCATAGGCATTCTGAATAGTCTGGCGGTGCCGGGAGGGCGGGCAGCTCCTCCCTGGCTTTGGGAAGCTCCTCCTGCGTCACGCGAATCACCAGGACTGAGAGCGCGCTGCCGTCAGGGTTTTTCAGTGAAAAAGGTTCAGTGACTTTGCCAAATCCGCGGTCGGCCAGCCATTCGGCAGCCTGCATTCGGTCCCGGTGTGAGGGCTCTTCCACAACGGTATGTTGCCCGCCATCCCGGAGGTAAGTGCGCTCGATGCACAATTCCCCGCACATGATCTTGAGCATCAACTCGACCACCTCCTTGCCGTCCTTGGTCCTGGCGCGAACCATCGCGGCCAATCCCTTAGGCCGGCCGCCGGGATTGCCGGACCGGCCTTTTTTGAAGCCCTGGCCGTGCGCGTTGCCATTGATATTTGGATTGCCCCTGTGTTTCATGATTATTTGCTTTCCCGGCGAATGATTTTGGGGTCGATCCCCACAGGCTTGTCCATGCCGCAAAACAAAACCCGCGCCGGCAGCGTTGTGCCACCGACACGGGCAATATCGCATGCGGGTCGTTCGCGTTTCGGAGCGTGGGAGTCAGCGAAATCCGTGTGTGAGCCAGCGGATGCAATGCAAACGGCAGCGAAAGTGAGGTGGACACCAACGAAATCCGTAAGCAGAGGAGCGAACGGCAGTCGTTAGCCGCTTTTCAATACCTCAATGCGCTTTTTTCGATTTTTTTGCGGCCGCCTTTGCTTGGGCGCTTCGTTGGCTCGCCCACCATGCGCGGTAGTCCTTTGCGCACAGACACCATTGGTATTGATCTGGAACACCGCGTTGATGTTCCTCCAAATCCTCAAGCACTTTCTTTTCAAGATTCTCTTGCAGCAAAGTCTCAGCGATTTGTTGCTCTGTCACGCCCGCCCACTTCGGATTCTGGCGCTCCTCTGGTTTCATTTCCGCCAACAGTTTTTGTTCCGTCCACTCTGCCCACTTCGGATACTCTTCGATGTTGCCGCCCGCGCAGAATCGTTTCCACCGGTGGCGCAAGAACTCTCGGAATCGCTTCGTCGAGTCGGCTGGCGTTTTCGCGTTGACGATGAGCCGCAGAAAATCGCCAAAAGGTGCGGGATACTTTTCCGGCTGCGGGAAGTCAGCCCAAGCATCGGCCTCGTGCGCGGCAGCGTCTTGGTATTTCATCGCCCGCTCCAGCTTTGCGCGCGCCTCGTCATACAGCTCCGCCGCGTAAGCGATAGCCTCGACGGGCTTCAGGCTTCCGCCTTTGGCCACGTTCGCGGCGATGAGGGCCAGTGTCTCGGGTGAGGGCGACAACGACGTACGCACTTGCCTGGCGATTTCAGCGCGGGCCGCTTCCGATGCAATCGCAGTGATTTCTTCGCAGCTCAACTGTGCAACCGCTCGCTTCGCCGTGTTGCTGCACTTCCGGTGTTTCTTTTTCACTTTTCTCTGTCCTATTCCAGCGCAGCGGCGGGCCGGGCGTGCATAGGCCCGCCCAGCCCGACGTGAGCCGCCGCCCGCTGCGGCTCAAGTTGCCAGTGCGTCACCTTTTTCCTTCTCCGATATCAGGCGCTTTAACAGGGTCTGTACGCCGATTTTTGGATTCAGCCGCAGCGCTGTTTCGAGATGTTCAATCGCTTTCGTTTTGTTACCGCAGCGGTGATAAATTTTCCCGAGGGTTCGGTGGATGCGGAGACAGTATTTCTCGCCAATTTCCTGTTTAAGTCTGCTCACCATTATGGCGATGAATCGGGCGTGGTTTTCAAGATTCGCGCTCGTCAGCTCCCCTAGCAAGCTTGCCGTGGCCGTGTCTTTCACTATGTTGATTGTGATCGTTGCGCTCATTCCGTTGTTGCCCAAATGTTCTTTAGCCGTTTCAAATCATCCGGTGATACCTTGAACGTGCTCTGCTGTAGCAGTTGCCGACCATTCAGTCTGCCACCAAGAAACGCTTCCGTGTTGGCCTTGCCGAATGAAGTTTCCAAAGAAAGCTTGTCCTGAGAACGGAATACATCGTCAAGTTGCGTTGGCACTGGCGGGCCACCATCTAGGTCAACAGGGATGAGTGTGCATTGGCAACTGGCATGTAGCGGCGGTTTTCCCGGGAACTCCGGCCCGCCGCCGACAGGCTTATAGTCCCTCGTCCACCGCTGGCCGTCGTAGAACCCGCACTTGTCGCAATTCTGGTGTCTATCGTGAAGTGCGTACCACTCCCAGCCCATCGTCGCCTTGTCCTCGCCCGGCATATTGTCGAATACGCCGCTGGCGACTTGGTTCGCCACCGTTTCAATCGCGTTCTGGATCGTCTTGCCAAAGCCGACCTGAAGCCCAAGCTGCTTGACGTTCTTCTCCGCAACGCCCGATTGGGCAGTGGTGGGAGGAACAGCACCAAAAATGGTGGAGAGCGGTTTCCACTCGGACATTCCGGGCCGGGCATGGAGTGTCTCCAAAGTCACCGCGCCCGCCTGCCAGAAGGCTTGCAATTCGCCGAGCGTCCACGGGCCTTGCTCTTGGTCGCCGTTCAAGAGGTAATAATCGGCTTCGCCCATACCTTCACAGATTACGGAATGCGCCAGTCCCCTTCAATAGTCGAATCAGGTGATATTCAGATTGCTCTTACGTTTCACAGGTTGTTTTCAACCTGTAATTCTTTACCCCGCTCCTTTTTATGGTAGTTAGACACCGACGAAACTTCACGCGGTACTCACGCTTTTGTGGTCCAGTCACCCAGTTTTTCCGACGCACGGACTTTTCACACAGGCTCGCGATTTGTTAGACCTCATTAACTCGCTCGCGGCGTAAGACTGAAATAATCTCGTGCTCATACTTCTCCATCTCGGTTGCTTCTTGGTCCAGCGCTGGATTCGACTCGATGTGACCCTCTGCAATCTGGGCTTTATGTATCAGCGAGTAAAGTCCGCAAAACACTGGCTTCAATGCTTTGGTCTCGCGCATCAAATCCAAAATAAACGCAAGCTTGTCGTAAAGCGCCGCCTCATCCCCCTTTTTGTTCGGTCCAAGGTCCGAAATAAACAGCCGGTGAATAAAGACATTCCGCTTCTCAATGAAGGAATTGAGGCGATCCTCGAAGCGTGGATCAAGCGGCATAAGCTTCCTAAATCTGGCGACAAGGGTTGCGACAGTCGGCCCCCGCAGCAATGTGTCACCGGAGAACAAATCCTCAACTCCGTAACGTTCGTCACCGCATAGCGCAAGCAAGCACCCTGAAGCATACAATTCAAAGAACTGAAGCGAGAGAAGACCCGCACCCATCGCGACCATGAGTTCATGCCTAAGTTCGGCGACAGACGGCAATTGTTTTATGGGACACGCATCGCGGTCTATCAGGGTTGTCATAAAGCAGCATGGGCAGGATTAGATGCGTTAGCTGGCGTCATCGCTCTTTTCCTCCTTGGCCCATTTTTCCACGTCGTCCCTGGCAGCAACAGTCTTTTCCCAATCTGCGTTGGTTTGGCGCGGTGGTTGGGAACGGCGACAGTTCGGGCATTTCATCTCACTGACATCAATTGCCGTAGCGCAATATGGACAGTGCTTCGTTCCTTGTTTATGCGCAACTGCCTTGGGTGGCAGCAAGAGTGCAATCACGATGCCGATCGGTCCAAAAAGAAAACCGAGCAAGAGACCGTCCGAACCGCGGCCCTTCTCGCTCGCCAACGCACCGCCAATAAGACCGCATGCAATCCATCCAACAACAACGGCAATGATGAGTAATGGGGTCATAGTTCTGTGTCACAATTAGGGAATCCTTGTTACAGTGCAATGGCAAGTTGTTTTTCGTTCGCCCGATTGCCCCTACGTTTCATAGGTTGTTTTCAACCTGTAATTCTTTACCTCGCTCGTTTTTTACGGTGGCTAAAAATTGACGAAAATTCACGCGGTACTCACGCCTTTGTGGTCCAGTCACCTAGTTTTCCGCTGCTTTGAACGGCGAGCTGCTTCGTTGCTTTCGCGTTGCAAAGCAACGGGCGTTCCCGGCGCCTCGTTCCCGTTGATTCCGCCGTTATTCTTAACGTGTGCCTCTTTTGGCTTCCTGTTGGTCGGAGTCGCCACTATTTTCTGAGGGCCGGTTCGTTCATAAAACTGAAATGAAAATTCTCTGCCTCCACGCGCACTTTGACGACTTCGAGTTCGTGGCCGCGGGCACGTTTGAACTCTGGCGCCGCAAATTGGGCGCATCGCTTCAGGCGCGCGTGATGGTCTGCACCGATGGCAAGGCCGGTCATCAGTTTCGCACGCGCGAGGAAACCGGCGTCCTTCGGTTACAGGAGCAATTGGCGTCCGCAAACATCGGCGGGTATGAATTTGAACAGTTGAAATTGCCGGACGGCCAGGTGCCGCGCGAGGCCTGCTTGCAAGTGAGCGCGCCCTTGTTGGCGAGCCTTTGGAATTCGATCCGTCAGTTTGAGCCGGATTACCTTTTTTGCCCGCCGGTTGCCGCCGATCCGCTGACGGGCATCCATGTCGATCACGTCGCCGTGGCGGAGGCCGTGCGCAAGGTGGCTTACATGATCAATGTGCCGCACGCGTTCACCCCGGAATATCCCGCGGATGAAACCGCCTCCAAACCGTGCAAGGTGCCGGTGATCATCAACGTTTATGATGGTTACATGGCCGGCGCGAACACGCACGATTTTGCGGTGGATGTGGAGGAGGCGTTTCCAACCCTTTGTGAGATGACCTGGTGTCATCAATCGCAAATCGCGGAATGGTTGCCGTGGGTGGGCCGGCACAACCTGAAACCACCCGCCTCGCCGGCTGATTGGTCACAGGCTTTGCGAAAGCGCCTTGACAACAGGAATCGCGAACTCGGCATCCAATCGAAACGAGCGCTTGAGGTTTTCACAGTGACGGCTTGGGGTGCGGTGCCGGTGTATGAACAATTGTTGGACGATTTTCCGAACATTGTGCCAGACGCATCCAACCTGGACCGGCTCAAGCGGCGTTTGCGAGGGCAGACAAAATCACGTCAAAAAAGGGGTTGACGGAGGCAGAAGTGCGCGGCCAAATAAGCGCGAACAGCCAGGTGAGTGTTTTGGCTGGAACTGAAAAATCTGGATCTAATCACAATACATGCGTCAAGGCGACAACACGCAGAAAAAAAGAGAGGTGGTGTTACCTCTAGTTTGACCTCCGGTGTCCGGCGTTCGATATGGGGTATTCACCCCATTGTGTGAACGCCGCGTTTTTTTTACCGTTGCTCAAATGCGTGGCGCTGGGCCAACACATTCGGAAACAATTAACTGAAACTGTACCACAATAAAAAAGAACTAATTCCATGAAAACAAACAAACAATTGACTATGATTGTGGCGCTGGGGCTGTTGGCCTTTGCTGCCGGCAACCTCCAAGCCCAAATCGTGCAAACGCTCACCATTACTGCGACCGCGTTGGTGCAAAACACCAATGCGCCTACGGACAACGGCACTATTACCACAGGTGCCAAGCCCATTAAAAAAAGTTTTATCACAAAAGACTTGATGCAAAGGCTGGCCAAGGACGAATTCGCCGCCGGGCATTGGTCGAGCAACAGTTTCCCCGCCAGTGCCAAGCTGGTGTCAGTGAACGGCGACTTCCAAGTGGTCAAAGGCACCAACCTCCTGCTTAGCGTGACGAATATTTTGTCGATAGCGAACACCGGAAACAACCAAATATTCAGTCAGAAATTTAATGACGCTACTGGATCACATTTCCCTCCTTTTAGTGAAACCAGCTATCAACTCATAACCCTTACCTATGATGCCAGACCCATCGGTGGCATGTTCCACTTCAGCTTGACAGGCCTTGGAGTATCGACGACCACTGCTCTGGCACCCAATCCAACCACCGGAATTTATACGGAAACAGACTCTGGTAGTATTCAGAGTGGAGCGGGTGAAGGGTTTGCACCGGATGGCACCACTCCTTTTGTCATTACTGGCACTGCGTCCGCGATGGGAACTGGAAAACTAAGGATCTTAAATTAAGCCAATTCGCAAGGTGGCACATGATCGGTTCGATGCGGGCAAACCCGTGTCGAACCGATTTGTTTTAGGAGTCAATCAAGAACTCGCATACTGTCCGCCATGAGACCCAAAGTTGTAATCACAGTGCTGCTGCTGGCGTTTGGGTTGTTGGGAGTCGTGGCTCTATTATCAACCGTTCTACGCCAGGAACGCGTCTCACGTTCCGCTGCGGGCGGCGATTTCTCCGCGGCGGGGTCCGCACCGCGTTTGGGGTTACAGGATCAGGAGCGTGAAAACTCACCCTCTGCGAAAGTTGATCAAGTGGGGAAAAGCGGCCCTCGTGGACCGGAAACTGTCAATTCCATTGTACACAACAACGCAACTGACAAGGTGATCGCCAATTCTCAGTCATCCGCCGCATTGCAAAATACAAATCACGCAGAATACGTCAGCCAGCGAATCGACGAACTGAACGATTTGGCCATGAATGATGATTCCAATTCCCTGAATACGATTTTGACTGAGTTGACCAACTCTGATAAGCAAATTCGCGAAGGCGCGCTCGGTGCGGTGATTCAGTTTGGCGATCGTTCCGCAATTTCAACGTTACGGGAATTGGCCGTTCAAACCGAAGACCTTGCCGAAAAGGCTGACATTCTTGCAGCAATTGACTTTTTGAAGTTGCCTTCCGTTTTTGAGGTCCCAACCTTACAAAAGACCGCCTCCGGCACTGCCGGAACGGCGTTGCCTCAAAAGAACGGGATTGGCGAAGCGCCTGTGTCTCGCAATCAATCAACGCTGGAGCAGTAGCGCAATCCTTGGACGTCCAGCAGTCACATTCCTGAAAAGTGCCAGGCCTGGCTTTTCAAAATACTTTTCATAGGGAGAAAGAAGGTCTGCCGTAATCGCGCGGTGGATTTGCTTCAATCCACTGCGAAACAAACGCGACCAGGATGCGAGCCGGCACTTCTCGGTTTTGAAAACACCTGCGTTGCACGAAGTCAGTTGATCACGTTATGCGGTTTGCCTGTGAAAAAGGAGGAGTTGGTGGTGATTCGCGTGGCGGTGTTGCTCTTCGGCCGTAACGACGCTACGCTTTCAGCAAATGT
>PLJQ01000074.1 GCA_003140275.1 Limisphaerales bacterium | reverse complement strand
GGGTACTTGTCAGATGTACACGCGTTGGATTGCCGTCCTTTCCCGCGCTTTACACCACCGTGCGTCGCCAGTATTCTACCAAACTGTGACAGAGACGAAAAAAACTCGAGTGGTGGTCGGCATGAGCGGCGGAGTAGATTCTTCCGCTGCAGCCGCGCTGCTCGTCGAACAAGGCTACGACGTGGTCGGCATTACCCTCAAACTCTGGCCGCAGGATTGCGTTTCGCGCGCGGAAGACAAGTGTTGCGGCCCACAGGCCGTCACGGACGCGCGCAGCGTCTCGCACAAACTCAACATCCCCTACTACCTCGTCGATGAGGCGGAGGATTTTCAGAAACAGGTGATCAACTACTTCGCTGAGGAGTACAAAGCTGGCCGCACACCAAACCCGTGTGTGATGTGCAATGAAAAGTTGAAATTCGGCACGTTGATCAGCCGCGCCCGACAGCTTGGCGCTGAGTATGTAGCCACGGGACATTTTGCGCGTATTGAACGAAACCACGGACGCCACTTGCTCAAGCGCGGTCGCGATTCCCGCAAAGACCAGAGTTATTTTCTTTTTTCGCTCAAGCAGGAGCAACTCGCCCGCTCGCTGTTTCCGCTTGGCGAGTTGACCAAGAGCGACACGCGCAATGTCGCACACGAACATCAGCTCAAAACCGCCGACAAGGAAGAGAGCATGGAAATCTGTTTCGTGCCGGACAAGGACTACGGCAAGTTTCTCCAACAGTCGAAGCTCGTCGAGAAGCACAAGGGCGACATCGTGGACTTGCATGGCCGCGTGCTCGGTCAGCACGACGGCATTGAGTTCTACACCATCGGCCAGCGCAAGGGACTAGGCATCTCCAGCCCGAAGCCACTTTACGTCATTGAACTCGACGCGAAAAATAACCGCGTCATCGTGGGTGACGAATCAGCGTTGGAGCGTGACGAGTTCAACGTCGAGCGCTGTAACTGGATTCCGTTTGACACGCCGCCCGACACGTTCGAAGTCACCGCGAAGATTCGCTACAACCATCCCGGCACCGCGGCCACAGTCGCGCCCGATGGGAATGGCGGGGCAAAAGTGAAGTTGCACACGCCGCAACGCGCCATCACACCGGGACAAGCGTGTGTGTTTTACGATGACGACCTCGTGGTAGGCGGCGGGTGGATTACAACTCAAACTGGTCCAACATGACTATGCGGCGGACCAAGGCATCGCCAAGAAAGAGGCGTTGAAAAATGGAATGGAAGAAAAGTCCCCCGAGTTCACAGAAAAGGTGCGGAACTCTACGCGAAAGTGTAAACTTCTCAGCAATGGAAAACGGTGACAAACATCGCGCGCCAAAAAACCGGACTCTGACACTTGCACCGTTAGAGCATCGGCGACTAGTTGACTCGTTGCTTCGCCCGCCATTGCCCAGCAAACCAGCATCACTTGTTGACCAGATAGTTTGCGCCGATTCTCTCTCGTTAATTGCGACATTGCCACGAGCGTTCGTTGACCTGCTCATTCTTGATCCTCCCTACAACCTTACCAAGCAGTTCGGTGCGGAGAGATTTCGAGAAATGTCGTTGGCTGAGTATGAGTCATGGGTTGAAAGTTGGTTTGTTAATTTGCTGCCCTTGCTCAAGCCGACGGCGAGTCTTTATGTTTGTGGTGATTGGAAGTCATCCGCCGCCGTTCAACGCGTGCTCGACCGGCATGTCGTCGTGCGCAACCGTATCACTTGGGAACGCGAGAAGGGACGCGGCGCGAAATTTAATTGGAAGAACGCCAGCGAGGACATCTGGTTTGCAACGGTGTCGAACGATTATGTTTTCAACGTCGAGGCGGTGAAGTTGAAGCGCAAAGTCATCGCACCCTATCGCGTGGACGGCCAGCCGAAGGATTGGGAGGACTCGCCCGATGGCCAGTTCCGCCTGACGCATCCCTCGAATCTTTGGACCGATTTGACAATTCCATTTTGGTCCATGCCGGAGAACACCGACCATCCCACCCAGAAGCCGGAGAAGTTGCTGGCGAAGATTCTTCTCGCCAGCAGCCGCGAGGGCGATTTTGTTTTCGACCCATTCCTCGGCTCAGGCACGACGGCAGTGGTCGCGCGCAAGCTGGAGCGGCACTTTTTTGGCATCGAGATGGACGAGAGCTACGCCTGTCTCGCGTTGAAGCGCGTGGAGTTGGCGAATGATGATTGCTCCATTCAAGGATATGCGGGCGGAGTTTTCTGGGAGCGCAACACCCTCAACGCGCAACCGAAGGAGGTTGCGCCGGTCATCAAAGAGCATCCGATGCTGCTCGAAACGCCAACATGAAGACGACAGCAATTATTTCGTGATGCTTATGGTGAAGAATACGGTCATAGGCACGAAGGTCACGGTTCAGCAGGTTCACTTTGTTCCGATTGCGCATTTGAAGTAGGATTGCCTGACTCTCGGCGCGCCCGGCACGGGACAGATTCAGACTGGATTCCGGGCGAGCGGTTGAAGATGTCACCGAGGGGTAATTGTAAATGACATTTCTGCCAGGCAGTGCTTTAATTTCCCTCCGTGAAATTGGCCGCAAACTTTGATTGCCGTCTTTCGACCTTTCCAGCTCTTCTGCTCGCCGCCGCGGTATGGATTGTCCCGCCGCTTTTCGCCACTGAGACTTCGGGCGAAAACTGGCCGCGCTTCCTGGGGCCACGAGCCAACGGGATTTCTAGCGAAACCGGTTTGCTGGAAAAATGGCCGGCGAATGGGCCGCCGTTGCTCTGGGAAAAAACCATCGGCACCGGTTACAGCGCGCCGTCCGTGCGCGGCGAATTATTGGTGTTGCATCATCGTTTGAAAGAGGAAGAAATCGTCGAAGCGTTCGAGGCGTCCACCGGCAAACCGGTCTGGCGTTACGCCTATCCGAGCAAATTCGTCGATCCGTACGGTTACAACAACGGCCCGCGTTGCACGCCCCTGCTCACCGAGAATCGTTGTTACACCTTCGGCGCGGAAGGCAAACTGGTCTGCCTCGAACTCAAGACCGGCAAACTCATCTGGCAGCGCGAGACCGGCATTGATTGGAATGTGCCCCCCGCATTTTTCGGTGTCGGTAGCACGCCGATTCTGGAAGACGATTTGTTGCTGGTGATGGTGGGCGGGCAACCGAACTCCGGCATGGTGGCACTCGATTCAAAAACGGGAAAAATGGTTTGGGAGAGTGTCGGTGAAAAAAACTGGCAGGGCCAACCGATGATCGGCTGGCCGGGCGAACGGAAAGTGAATTGGCAACGGTGGGAGAAACAAGCCAGTTACGCGACGCCGGTCGCAGCGACGATTCACGGCCAACGACACATCCTCTGCCTGATGCGGCAGGGGTTGGTTTCGCTCGATCCAAGGACAGGCGTGGTGAATTTCAGCTTCTGGTTCCGGTCGTCCGCAAATGATTCAGTCAACGCAATGAGTCCGGTGGTCGTCGATGACATGATTTTCATTTCCGGCGCATATTACAAAGTCGGCTCGGTGGTGTTGCGCGTGAAGCCTGACGGCAAAAGCGTGGATGAAGTCTGGCGCAGCACAGCACTGGAAATCCATTGGACTACACCGATCTATCACGACGGCAATCTCTACGCCTTCAGCGGCCGTAACGAGCCGGATGCACACTTTCGTTGTGTGGAATTCAAGACCGGCAAGGTGCTATGGGACCGCGACGAAAGCTGGCCGCCGCACAGCACACCGCAACCCAAAGTTTATGGCCGCGGCTCCGCGATTTTAGCCGACGGAAAATTAATCGCCCTTGGGGAAGGCGGCATGTTGGGCTTGTTCAAGTTGAACCCGAACCAGCCCGAAGAAATTTCCCACTGGCAAGTTCCGCAACTCCACCATCCTTGTTGGGCGGCGCCGGTGCTATCTCGAAACAGACTTTATCTGCGCAGTGAAGACCGGCTGGTATGTTTGACCGTGACGAAGTAATCAGTGAGCGAACTGCCTCTCGTCCTCCGGCAGCGGTTGGTTAACCGTCTCCGGCGCCCAAATGAGAGCAATGATACCAATCAGGTAAGAAGAAGCCATGACCATGGCGGCCACTCGGAAGCCGGGCATCGCAGTCAGGCCGTGCAACGCCTGAGCCAAAGGTCCGAGGATGAACACGCCAAAGGCCGTGACATAACGGCCGACGTTGTAGCAGAAGCTGGTTCCTGTGGTGCGCAGACGTGTCGGAAACAGTTCCGGAAAATAAATGGCGTAGCCGCCAAATGGCGCGAGTGTGCAGAATCCGAGGATCGGCCAGAGATACCAAATCTGAGAGGGCTTGCTAAACGTGGAGAAAGTAAACAGCAGACTCCCCCATGCAAGAAGCAGCGTGATCAGGAAGGAAGGCCGGCGACCAAATCGCGCGGCCATCACGGTAAAAAAGAACATGCCGAAGAACGCGCCGACCTGTTGCAGGATGCCGCCCACCGACTTCAACTTCGTCTTGGCGTCATCCGTGATACACTTCTGAAGCAATGCCTGAATTTTCAGTTTTTGGCCGGATGCCAGTGGCGTCCCCAGCACCCGGGTTGGATCGTTCTTTTCACCGGGTGGCGAGATGCGAGAGAGAAATTCGACGTATTTCCTTTTTTCCTTTTCGTCCAAAGCGCTGATCGTGCTGGCATGAGCTTCCGACGACGCAGCGTTCAGAATGGCTTCCACCTTGGGCCGGGTTTTTAGTTCGATGGTCGGAATTGCCGAATCAATCAACTCCGGCGTGTAAAAGCCCACGCCCCACAGTCCGATCTGCCCGGCAACAGCCAGACCGAGACCCACCAGCGTCCTGCGTCGCCACTTGGGATCTGTGAACAGATCGCTGATCCGGCCCATCTGACCGGTGGCCCGGGCTTTGACCGCAACCGCCTTCGCGGTCACCCACTTCTCCGGCTCTTTCAACCGCCAGAAAACAAAAACGGAAATCAGGGCTGGGAATGCGCCGATGTAATAAAGCCCGCGCCACCCCCAGCCGAGCTTGTCTCCCGGGACCACTACACCCAGTGAGATTGCAGCGAAGATGTTGCCAAACGCCGAGAGAGCTTGCAGCGAACCCAGCGCGTGCGGTCGAATCCTGTCCGGCATGACTTCCGCCACCAAGGCGGCGCCGACCGCAAATTCACCACCAACACCCGCACCGGTTAAAAAGCGAAAAAGCGCAAAGTAGCCCCAACTGTTTGCCAGCCCGCTTAGTCCGGTGCAGGCCGCGTAAACAAAAATAGTCACCGCCATCGTTTTCGCACGGCCCCATTTGTCCCCCATCGTCCCAAAAATGAGTCCGCCGGTGGCCCAGCCGAGAATAAATATTGAAGTCGCCCACGTGCCATAATTCAATTGTGTCAACCCGTCGGCCTGCGGCATGAGATCGCGCATCGTGATCGAGCGCGACATCGTAAAAATCTGCTGGTCGAAGCAATCAAAAAGCCAGCCAAAAGCCGCCAGGACAAAAACATACACGTGATAGCTGTTTAGCAATCGCCACCACGGGGTATGCGGTTGATGAGTTGGGACATTGGTGTACGTCATAAAGAACAAATGGCGGGTTTAGTCATGAGTTGCGGTTGTCACTACACGTATTTTTCGGCAACGCCAAGTATTATCTCTGATTACAAAAAAAGCCCGTTCTTGCGAACGGGCTGTATTGGAAAACTAAATATTGTTTTACTTCGCAGCGTCGGCGGTCTTGGTTTCCGCTGAGTCCCCGGTTTTCACCGGTTCAAGAGCCGCTTCAACCGGCACATCGACCCATTCCAAAATCGCCAGTTGCGAGGCATCGCCCTGACGTTGATGTAATTTCACGATGCGGGTGTAACCGCCACGTCGCTCCTTTTGCGTCGGCGCGATTTCATTGAACAGAATTCGCACCGCCTCTTGTTGATGTAAACGCGCGGCGGCTCGGCGGCGATCATGGACCGTTCCCTTCTTGCCGAGGGTGACCATTTTCTCCGCCACGGAGCGGGCAGCCCTGGCCTTGGCCAGGGTGGTGGTTATCCGCTTGTGCTTGATGAGGCTGCAAACCAGGTTGGCCAGCATCGCATTGCGATGTTCGCCCGTGCGGCCCAGTTTGGCAGTTCGTTTAAGGTGTCGCATAAAACGATTTGCTATTCAGCCGCCGGCTTGGCTTCTTCCTTGGGGGCTTCGAGCAGCTCAGGGAGGAAGCTCATACCCAAGGACAATCCAAGGGTCGTCAGCTTTTCCTTGATTTCGTTGAGTGATTTCTTGCCGAAGTTTCGGTATTTGAGCATTTCAGCCTCGGTCTTCATGGCCAACTGGCCAACGGTGGTGATATTGGCATTGTTCAGACAGTTGGCGGCGCGCACGCTTAATTCAATTTCGTTGACGCTCATATTGAGCAGTTTTTTCATGCGCACATTTTCCTCGTCCTGCTTGTCCGCAACCTCTTCAAACTCGACGGCATTCTTGTCGTAACCGACAAACACGTCGAGGTGATGCTGCAAAATGGCGGAGGCCTGGGTCAGGGCGTCGTCGGGCGTGATCCGCCCGTCGGTCCAAATTTCCAGGATCAACCGGTCGTAATCAGTCCGCTGTCCGACGCGGGCGTTTTCCACTTCGTACCGAATCCGCGTGACGGGTGAAAAGAGGGAATCAATGGCAATGATGCCGATGGCCTGGTTGGGTTTCTTGTTCTCATCGCCGGGACAAAATCCGCGTCCGACCTTCACTTCGAGTTCCATTTCGAACTTCTTCTTTTTGTCGAGCGTGCAGATAATCTGACCGGGGTTTACCAACTCAACATTCTGGTTCAACTGGATATCCGCCGCGGTCACCTCGCCTTCCTTGTTGGCGGAGAGCAGAAGTATTTGGGGTTCGCGCGAGTGGGCCTTGAGCAGAACCTTTTTGAGGTTTAAAACGATATCGGTGACATCTTCCGCGACGCCGTCGATGGTGGCGAATTCGTGCATGGCGCCATCAATTTTTATGGAGGTGATGGCGGCCCCTTCCAGTGAGGACAGGAGCACGCGGCGGAGCGAGTTCCCAATGGTATAGCCATAACCGGTTTCAAACGGTTCGGCCACAAACCGGGCGTAAATTTCAGTGGCAGTTGACTCTTCCTTGGTCAACCGTTTGGGCATTTCGAAACGACCTAGACGTACTGGCATAGTTCACTTTCTTGCAATTTTAATCTGACCTACCCGGATTTATTCCCGCCGCCGGGTCAGTCCATATAATTGCTTTGTGCTCCCACCTGAGAGCGGTTTTGACTTAACGGGAATAAAATTCGACGACGGCCTGCTCGTTGGCAATCGGCTGCATCTCGTCACGGGACGGAATGCGCATCACGATGCCTTTGAACGCGTCTTTGGTCAACGAGAGCCAGTCCGGCACGGCACGGCTGGTGGCGACTTCCAAACTTTTTGTCGCCAGTTGCCGTGAAACGGTGGAATCCTTGATTTCGATCACGTCATTCACCTTGAGCGCGTAGGACGGAATGTTCACCTTCCGGCCATTGACCTTTACGTGACCATGGCCAACCATTTGTCGCGCCGCGGCACGCGTATTTCCAAATCCAAAATGAAAAACGACGTTATCCAATCGGGTCTCCAAAATCTGCAGCATCGTCTCGCCCGTGACGCCACGTCGCTTCAGGGCGCGTTCATAAACGCCACGGAACTGGCGTTCCATCAAACCGTAATAGTAACGTAGTTTCTGCTTTTCGATCAACCCCAGCCCGTAATCCGTGTGCTTGCGGCGGGCCGATTTGGGGCCATGCACGCCGGGGCCGTAGTTTTTACGTTCGAGATATTTTGACGGGCCGAAGATCGGCGTTCCAAAACGCCGGCTGATGCGAACACGAGGACCTGTATAACGAGCCCTACTTAAAGTTAAAAGTTGAAGGTTGAGAGTTACACCCGGCGTTTCTTGCGAGGACGACAGCCGTTATGCGGAACGGGCGTAACGTCCTTGATGGTGGTAATTTCCAAACCAATCGCCTGCAAGGCGCGGATAGCGGATTCGCGGCCCGAACCCGGGCCTTTGACCCGGACTTCGATTTCCCGCATGCCGTGAGACATGGCCTGTCGGGCGGCGTCCTGCGCAACCTGTTGCGCCGCGTAGGCGGTGCTCTTGCGCGATCCCTTGAATGAAACCCGCCCGGCACTCGACCAACCCAATAAATTCCCGTGGAGATCGGTGATGGTTACCAAGGTGTTATTGAACGTAGCCAAAATGTGAGCAATGCCTGAAGAAATATTCTTGGCACCCTTGGCCTTGACGACCTTTTTGCCGGCAAGATCGTCGGCAAGCAATTCGGCCGCAGTGGGAGCAACGCCTGCCGCCGCTCCCGCCGGCTTGGAAGCCTCAGCACCTTCGACGGGCGGCACGCGTTTCTTTTGCGTCTTGGCGGCCGTTGCTTCAACGCCGGGCTTCTCGCCCGTATTTTCCGCACCGGCAGTCGTGACAGGTTTAATTTCCTTCTTTGAAGGAGACTTCTTTTTCGGTTCTTCGGCCATAAAATTAATCAGTGGATGCCAGCTTTGGCATCGGGATTGCGCTGGACGCCAACAGTCTTACGCGGTCCTTTGCGGGTGCGGGCATTGGTGGAGGTGCGCTGGCCACGCACAGGCAGCCCGCGCAAGTGACGGACGCCGCGGTAACTCTTGATGCCTTGAAGGCGTTTGAGGTTCATGCCGATTTCCCGGCGGAGATCGCCTTCGATGACGTACTTGCCGTCCTGAATGGCATGCACGATCTGGGACAATTGTTGTTCGTCAAGGTTCTTGGCGCGGATGCTGGGGTCAATTTTGGCTTTTTCCAGAATCACCTTCGCGTTGCTGTGGCCAATGCCGTAAACGTAACGGAGCGCAATGTCGATGCGCTTTTCCCCGGGAATTTCAACTCCAATGATACGTGCCATAAGATTTTATCCCTGTCGTTGTTTGTGGCGCTGATTCGTGCAAATGACACGAATGACGCCTTTGCGTTTGATGACTTTGCAATGCTCGCAAAGTTTTTTGACCGATGCGCGAACTTTCATACTTAAATCTGTTTATGTTCCAACGTAATACACCCTTTCGACAAATCGTAAGGCGACATTTCCAACGTTACTCTATCGCCGGGCAAAAACCGGGGAAACTTCAGCCGCATTTTGCCCGATACATGCGCAAGAACCCGATGCCCATTGGGCAATTCCACCCGATACATCGTGTTCGGAAGAACTTCGACTACGGCACCTTCAGGCTTGATGGCATCTTCGCGGGCCATGTCAGGATCTCCGGTTCCGATTCAGTCACCAACACCGTATGTTCAAAATGGGCAGAAAGTGAACCATCTTGCGTCACCACTGTCCAGCCATCATTTAATACCTTTACCGCCGCCGCACCCGCATTCACCATCGGCTCGATGGCCAAGGTCATTCCTGGCTGCAATTTCTGATTGGCCTTGCTATCCACATAGTTCGGCACCTGCGGCTCTTCATGCATCGACCGCCCAACCCCGTGCCCGACAAATTCACGAACGACGTTAAACCTGCTGTTTTCAACATATTTTTGGATGGCACGTGAAATATCCGTCACGCGCTTGCCGGGAATTGCCTGAGCAATCCCCTCGTATAATGCCTTTTCGGCCACATCCATCAGCTTCTGGGCCAGCACCCCGCAGCCACCCACCGCAACTGTCCGCGCCGTGTCGCCAATAAAGCCATTATAGGCCACACCCACGTCCAGACTGACAATGTCTCCAAAACCCACCCGCCGCTCATTGGCCAAACCATGCACAACCTGCTCATTCACCGAGATGCAGATGTTGCACGGATATTTCCGATAACCCAAAAACGCACTCTTCGCTCCGTGATTCTTGATCCGATCGGCGGCGAACAAATCGATTTCTTTGGTCGTCAGCCCCGGTCGAATAAAGGCCGAAACTTCATCCAATACGGTGCTGGCAACAGAGCAAGCAGGTCGCATCGACAGAATGTCTCGTTCGCTTTTTAAAATGATCATTTTTGAAGGCTTAAAACCGGCCTTTCAGCCGCCCCTTCTTCAAGAACCCATCGTAATGCCGCATCAACAAATGCGATTCCATCTGGCGCATCGTGTCCAGCAGCACACCCACCATGATTAACATGCTGGTGCCGCCAAAAAAAGTCCCCACCGCCTGGGGAACGGCCAACCACACATACAGCAGAATCGGAATCACGGCGATGACTGTCAAAAATATTGCGCCTGCCAGTGTGATCCGGTGCATCGAATTATGCAAAAAGTTGCTCGTGGCTTGCCCCGGCCGTACACCGGGAATGTAACCGCCGTTTTTCTTCAAATCATCCGCAATTTGCAATTCATTGAATTGCGTCGCCACCCAGAAGTAGGAGAAGAATAAGATCATCAAGCCGTACAGCACTACATACCAAAACGACCCGTAGGCCAACTTCGTGGCGATTTGATTAAAGAACTTCACATTAAAAATCTTGCCGAGATTCGTAAACAGTAGCTGTGGAAACATCAGAATGGCCTGCGCAAAAATCACCGGCATGACACCGGCGTAATTCACCCGCAACGGCAGGAAGGAGCTGCCACCGGAGTAAACCTTGCGACCCACCGCCCGTTGAGCGTATTGCACAGGAATCTTCCGCTGGGCTTGCGTTACGGCGATGACTCCGGCAATCACGCCTGCCAGAAGCAAAACCAACGCAATAACATGACCAATATTAAATTTTGCCTCACCCCCGCCAGCCGGGGCAAACATGTACCACAACGCCTGCCCGGCTTGCGGCAATCGCGCCAAAATACCTATCGTAATGATCAGCGAAACCCCATTGCCAATACCGCGCTCGGTGATTTGTTCGCCCAACCACATCATCAGCAAGGTGCCAGTGGTCAGGATCAGAACCGTCTGAATGCGATACCACAGGATGCTGTCATAAAGCACCAGCTTGCCGATGCCCGGACCAAAAATCTTTTCTGGATTCTCCCAACCGATGGCCATCACCAATCCCTGCCCCAGACACAGAACTACCGTCAAATATCGGCCATACTGGATCATCTTGGCGCGGCCACCCTCTTCACGCGTCAATTTACTCAGCGTGGGGACGACGGCGGTAAGCAATTGGATAATAATCGTGGCACTGATATAGGGCATGATCCCCAATGCGCCCACGGCGCAATGCTCCAGCCCACCGCCGGTGAACATGCTGTACATTCCCAGCAGTGAGCCGCCGGAACGGGCCGCATTGCTCCTAAAATATTCTGCCAGGGCCGCTCCATCCAGTCCCGGAATGCGGATCAACGCCTCCAATCGGCAAATCGCCAATACCGCTAAAGTAAAAATAATGCGCGACTTTAGTTCTGGAATCTTGAAACAATTGCGAAAAGTGTTGGCGATGGCGGATAACATGCGCAGTTGGGGAAAAGTAGAACGCTAGGCCGGAGTCGATTCGCCCTTTTTCCGAACGACGATTTCGCACGTTCCGCCCAGACCCTCGATTTTGACGCGAGCCGCGGCGCTAAATGAGTGCGCATTGACGGTCAGCTTTTTAGTGAGTTCCCCCTGACCCAGAATTTTTATTCCCGCACCGCGGCCATTTGCCAACCCGAGGCTGCGCATGGCCGTTTCGTCCACCCGCGCGCCATTATCGAACTCATTCAAAGCGTCCACGTTCACCGGGATGTAAGTCACCGTGTGGCGGGCGTTGTTGAAACCGCGCTTGGGAATGCGGCGGATCAACGGCATTTGTCCGCCTTCAAAACCGATGCGGATCGAACTGCCCGAACGCGCCGTCTGGCCTTTGCCGCCACGACCACTGGTTTTTCCGTGACCACTGGATTCGCCCTGCCCAAGCCGTTTGCGACGGTGCTTGGCACCGGGACGCGGTTTAAGATCGTGTAATCGCATAAATTCAGGCGGTTGCCGCTACATGCTCATCGGTCTTCTCAGTTTTTTCCGGACGCTTCAGGGACAGGCCGCGGCCGCGATAGATTTCCTCCCTCAGACGAAGTTGTTGCAGACCGGCGAGTGTTGCTTTGACGACGTTGGCCGGATTGCTCGAACCTAGGGACTTACTCAAGATGTCTTTAATTCCAGCCGATTCCAACAAGGCCCGGACCGTCTTTCCGGCAATAACGCCGGTGCCCGGAGAGGCGGGGCGCAACAAAATATGCGCGCCACAATAGTGGGACTGAATTTCGTGCGGGATGGTGTTGTCTTTGATGGCGATCTTCACCATGTTTGTTCGCGCGAATTCGCCGCCCTTGCGGATGGCATCCGACACCTCGCTTGATTTGCCTAGACCGATACCGACGCTGCCCTGCTTGTCGCCTACCACCACCAGAGCGCTGAAGCTGAAACGGCGGCCTCCTTTGACGACTTTGGAATTGCGGTTGATAAACACAACCTTTTCGGAAACTTCTGCCGCTGGTTTCCCGTCGATCAAAAGTTCGGCCACTTCGGCCGGCCCTTTGCCGCGACGCGGACCTCGGCCACCGCCACCGCGCCCGCCACTGCCGCGCCCGCCGCCACTGCTGATGTTTTTGTTTATTTCAGCCACAAATATCTCTCTTGGTTGAACTAGAATTGAAGTCCAGCTTCCCGCGCCGCATCGGCCAGCGCTTTGACCTTGCCGTGAAAACGCGCGCCACTGCGGTCGAACACGATTTGTTTGATGCCTTTGCTCTGGGCTGCTTCCGCCGCCAACGCGCCTATCGTTTTGGCGCTGGTTGCGTTCGCGCCGAGTTTGTCCCGGTCGGGGATCGACTTGCTCAGCGTCGAAGCCGAGGCCAACGTCACCCCTGCGGTGTCATCCACAAACTGGACACAAATATTCTTGTTGGTAAAACGTACGCTCATTCGGGGGCGTTCCTTCGTGCCGATGATTTTCTTGCGGATGCGCCAATGACGCAGTTTCGCCAGTCTTTGTTTGGTTTCCGTTCTCATTTTAATCTGTCGCGGATTGGGCCGTGAACATTTTGCGTTACAAATCTTGTTATTGAACTGTCTTGCCTTCCTTGCGCACAACTTTTTCGTCAACATAGCGCACGCCCTTGCCCTTATACGGTTCGGGCGGATAGAAGCTGCGAATTTCCGCAGCGACTTGTCCCACCATCTGTTTGTCCGGGCCTTCCACGGTGAGCTTGGTGTTTTCCACCACGGTCACTTTAATCTGGTCAGGTATTTGATAAAGGATCGGATGCGAAAAACCGAGGCTCAGGTTGACATTTTTCCCTTGGACCGCAGCTTTGAAGCCGACGCCCTGAATCTCCAACTGCTTGGAAAAGCCTTCACTGACACCTTTGATCATGTTGTTCAAAATCGAACGGCTCAATCCGTGGAGCGCTTTGTCCTGCGCGTCTTCGCCCTGGCGGCTCACAACCACGATGACGCCTTCGACCCTGACCGACGTGCGGCTGGGCAATTCAAAATCGAGTTTTCCCTTCGGCCCTTCGACATGCACACGCTGGCCTTTGACATCCACCTTCACCTTGGGCGGGATGGTAATCGGCTGTTTTCCAATTCTTGACATAAAAGCTAACGATCAAAATTTACCAAACGTAGCAAAGCAATTCCCCGCCAAGGTTTTGTTTGCGGGCTTCCACGCCGGTCATGACGCCCTGCGAAGTCGAAACAATCGCCATGCCCATGCCGCCCAGAACGCGGGGAATTTCTGTAGCGCCGACATACCGGCGCAGTCCGGGTGTGCTCACGCGGCGCAATCCTTCGATCACGCCCTTGCGGCCTTGGTATTTCAGTTTCAATTTGATCTTCTTAAAAGGTTTTCCATCGATGGCCACATCGGCGATGTAGCCTTCCCGCTTGAGAATGTTCGCGATGCTTGCCTTCATCCGGGAATGCGGCAATTCAACAACGGGCAGCAACGCGCTATTGGCGTTGCGGATACGGGTCAACATGTCCGAAATCGTGTCTGTCATAACATTACCAACTGGCTTTCGTCACACCGGGAATCAAACCGTTCATCGCCGCTTCGCGGAACGTCATGCGCGAGCAGTTGAACTTGCGCAGATACCCATGTCGCCGTCCGCTCATCTCGCAGCGGTTCACGACGCGGGTGGGACTAGCGTTGCGCGGCAGCTTGCTCAAACCGGCGTAATCCCGCTTGGCCTTCAACTCCGCCCGCAATTCGGCGTACTTTTTAACTGTTTCGCGCTTTTTCTTGTTGCGCTCCAACCATGCTTGCTTGGCCATAAGTTACCTTCCTTCGGCAAACGGCATGCCCATCATCTTCAACAGGGCCAATGCCTCCGCATCGGTGCGGGCACTGGTCACAATCGTAATGTCCATGCCCTGTTGCCGTTTGATCTTGTCCAATTCAATTTCCGGAAAAATCGTCTGATCGGAGATGCCCAGCGAATAACTCCCGCGCCCGTCAAACGAACGGGTCGAGATGCCGCGAAAGTCGCGAATGCACGGCAGCGCCGCAGCAATCAACCGGTCGAAAAATTCATACATCACTTCGCGCCGCAACGTCACCCGGCAACCAATCGCCTGGCCCTCACGCAATTTGAAGTTCGCAATGCTTTTGCGCGACTTGCTGATAACGGGTTTACGTCCGGTAATTAAACTCATGTCCTTCGCCGCATCTTCGACCGCCCCCTTTTCCGAGGAAGCGCTTACGCCCATATTGACGACGATTTTTTCGATACGCGGCACTTGATGGATATTCTTGTACTGTTGCTTTTCGATCAAAGCCGGCCGAATTTCTTTAATATACTTTTCGTAAAGTCTTGGTTTCATTTCCCTATCTCCCGGATTTTGCCGGAGCGTGTTTCCTATTTCTTGATCTTAATTATAGTATCAAATCTGATCAGGCTTCCGCCGTCGCCGACGCACCATGTTTGGCCGCCCGCGCATCAAAGTTTTCCGCCTTCATGACGTTGGAAATGTGAAGCGATCCTTCACGCTCAATGATCGCGCCTTGCGGATGTTGTTGGCTTTTACGCATGTGCTTTTTGATCATCTGCACCCCTTCCACAATCACTCGATGCTTCTTGGTCAGGACGCTGATGATCTTGCCGCGTTTGCCTCTCTGGGCGCCGGAAATCACCACCACTTCTTCGCCTTTCTTAACGTGAAATTTCGTCATAATTTCAAATCACTTCCGGCGCCAGGGAAACAATTTTCATGAATTTTTTGTCCCGCAACTCGCGCGCGACTGGGCCGAAAATGCGTGTTCCGCGCGGATTGTGTTCTTTATCAATGATGACAATAGCGTTGCTGTCGAACTTTAGATACGAACCGTCGCTGCGGCGAATCGCCTTGCGCGTGCGCACCACCACCGCATCCACCACTTCGCCTTTTTTTACTGTGCCATCCGGCGCTGCTTCCTTGATGTGAGCTTTAATGACATCGCCGATACCGGCATATGCCTGGTTGCGCCCGAGGACGCCGATGGCCGCCGCGCGTTTGGCACCAGTATTATCAGCCACATCTAAAATGGAACGGATTTGTAACATAATGTTCCTGAAACCTTAAACCGCCACTGGGTCCGCGTCGGCATTTCGTTCGATTACTTCCAACAGTCGCCAGCGTTTGGTTTTTGAGATCGGACGCGTTTCCTGAATCCGCACACGATCACCCACACCGGCTTCGTTCTTCTCGTCGTGCGCGTAAAACTTGGTGTAACCGGTAACAACTTTTTTAAACCGGGGATGTGGAAAGCGTCGCTCTACCCGCACGACGATGGTCTTGGCCATTTTGTTGGAGATGACCTTGCCCTCACGCTCCTTGCGGTGACCGCGTTTCGTTTGCTCTGTATTTGCAGTTTCTACCATAGACAATTTTCTTAGGCCGCCTTCTTCCGTACTTGCGTAATTCGCGTTTCGATCCGTGCAATGTCCTTGCGCAAAAGCCGCAGGCGGTTCGGTTTTTCCAACTGGCCGCCGGTCTGCTGCAACCGCAGGTTGAACATTTCCTGCCGCAAGTCCCGGCTCTTGGCTGTTAACTCGATCGGTGTTAAATCTTTTAGTTCCGACATTTTCATAGCTCGCTCCAAGCTTAACCGAGTTTGTGACGCGAGATAAACTTGGTTTTGATGGGCAGTTTGGTGGCCGCGAGACGCATCGACTCGCGGGCCACCGCTTCCGTCACCCCATCCACTTCGAACAGCACGTTGGCCGGTCGGATTACGGCCACCCACGATTCCAGCGGTCCTTTGCCTTTGCCCATTCGTGTTTCCAGCGGCTTCTTCGTGTACGATTTGTCCGGAAAAACCCGAATCCACATTTTACCGCGCCGTTTCATGTTGCGGTTGATCGCCACGCGCGCCGCCTCGATTTGTTTCGTGTCCAGCCAGCATCTTTCAAGCGACTGCAATCCATACTCGCCAAACGCCACAGTTTGACCGCGGGTGGCCATTCCCCTGCGACTGCCACGGTGCATTTTGCGATACTTAACTCTGGCTGGCATCATTGGCATAAAAAAGTCCTCGCGATATAATTAGCCGGCGATTTCGTTTGCCGCCGTCGTCAACAGTGGTTTCTCTGCCTTGATTTCGCCTTTGCAAATCCAGCATTTGATTCCCAGTTTGCCGTAAACGGTGTTGGCTTCGGCAAATCCGTAGTCGATGTTCGCGCGCAACGTGTGCAACGGCACGCGACCCTGGTGATACTGCTCCACGCGGGCGATTTCCGCTCCGCCCAAACGCCCTGCACAACGAAGTTTGACCCCTTCGGCACCGAAATCCATTGTGGTCTGCAATGCTTTCTTCATCGCTCGGCGAAAGGAAACGCGGCGCTCCAATTGCAGCGCAACGTTTTCCGCAACGAGTTGCGCGTCCAGTTCCGGCTGTTTGATTTCCTGGATGTCCACATAGACTTCCTTCCCTGTCATGCGGCTCAATTCTTCCTTAAGCTTGTCGATCTCCGCGCCTTTGCGGCCAATCACCACGCCTGGGCGGGCAGTAAAAATGGTAATGCGGCAACGACTGGCGGCGCGCTCAATCTGAATGCGCGGCACGGACGCAGATTCGAGTTTCTTTTTGAGAATGTCGCGAATCTTGCGATCTTCAGAAAGCAGCTTGCCGAATTCTTTTTTCTCGGCAAACCACTTGGAACGCCAGTCCCGCGTGACGGGAAGACGGAAGCCGATTGGATTTGTTTTTTGGCCCATAGTTCGGTTATTCGTCTGACAAAATTATTTTAATGTGACAACTCCGCTTGAGGATCGGGCCGGCCGAACCGCGCGCCTTGGGAACAATCCGTTTGATCGTCGTCGCCGTCCCCGCCACAGCTTCCTTGATCCAAAGATTGTCCGTATCCAAGTCTTTGAATTCTTCCTTATGTTCTTTGAGGTCGTCTGCGTTGGCAATCGCCGACTTCAAGGTCTTGGCCACAAACCGGGCGGATTTGCGCGACACTGCCGCCAAAATGGACTGCGCCTGACGGGCCGGCAGACCCTGAATCTGACGCACCACTTCTCGCATCTTCTGCGCGGACATGCGCACATTCTTTGTAATTGCCTGAACTTCCATAATATTATTTCGCCTCGGCTTTGGCCGTGTGAAAGCCGTGTTTTTTGAACGTGCGGGTCAGGGAAAACTCGCCCAGTCGATGTCCCACCATGTTTTCTGTCACGAACACTGGATGAAACACCTTTCCGTTATGCACGTTGAACGTGTGCCCGACGAAATCCGGCGTGATCATCGAACGCCGCGACCAGGTCTTGATCGGCTTCTTGGCACCGGCCGCGTTAAGCTTCACAATTTTTTCCATCAGGTGGCCATCGACAAACGGCCCTTTCTTAATCGAACGTCCCATAGTTTAAGATTTATTTTTGTTTCATCGGCCGGCCATCGCGACGCACCAGAATGAATCGGTTCGTCCATTTGCTTTTGGTCCGCGTCTTGTAGCCCTTCGTGATGACGCCCCATGGCGTCACCGGATGCCCACCGCCGGAAGTTTTGCCGGCACCGCCGCCCATCGGATGGTCCACCGGATTTTTCGCCACCGCACGGCTCAACGGCCGGATGCCCCGATGCCGACTCCGGCCTGCTTTGCCGAGTACCACGTTTTCATGTTGAGTGTTTCCCACCTGGCCGATGGTGGCAAAACAGTTCTCGTTCACTTTGCGGATTTCGCCCGAAGGCAGGCGCACCAACGCATATCCTTCGTCGCGCGACATTACCGACGCAGCCGCACCAGCGGTCCGAACCATCTGCGCACCCCGACCCGGCACCATCTCCACATTGTGGATCGGAACGCCAATCGGAACCGATTTCAATGGCAGCGAATTGCCGATTTCCGGCGGCGCACCCGCTCCGCTCATCACTTTGACCCCAATTTGAATGCCATTCGGGGCAATGATGTAACGTTTCTCACCGTCTTTGTATTCCAGTAACGCAAGGCGCGCGGTCCGGATCGGATCATATTCAATCGCGGTCACGGTGGCTTCGACGCCGTGCTTGTTCCGCTTGAAATCAACCAGACGGTATTTTTGTTTATGTCCGCCGCCGATGCCTCGACTGGTCACACGGCCATAGCAATTACGGCCGCCCGTCTTCTTACGGATTTGCACCAGCCTTTTTTCCGGCCGGGTTTTCGTAATGTCATCATTCGACGCGATGGTGATATATCGCGTGGAAGGAGTTAGCGGCCTGAATATTTTTACTGCCATAACATCAATTCACTTAGGTCAGGCTGATTTTGTCGCCTGCTTTCAAAGTCACTATCGCCTTTTTCCAGTCTGGCGCCCTGCCTGCCTGCGACGTGCGCTGGCGGCGGACTTTCCCGCGAACATTCAGGGTATTCACCCGCAGCACTTTGACCTTGAACAACTCCTGCACGGCCTGGCGTATCTGGATCTTGTTCGCCCGTCGGTCGGCCACCACGGTATATTGATTCAGCTTTTCGCCCTGGAGCGTTCCCTTTTCGGTAACGCGAACTGTCTTAATGATTTCAAATGAATTCATGGCGAAATTATTCCTTGTTCAGGCGGGCTTCGACATTTTCAAACGCGCTCCGGGTGAACAACAGCTTGTCGCTGCGCAACACGTCATACGTATTCAGCGTGTCGCTGGTCGTCAGTTCCACATTCGGGATGTTACGGGAAGCAAGAGTCAGATTTTTGTCCACCGCCGAGGAAACCACCAGCGCGGTGCCGTCGATCTGCAACGCCGACAACAAGCCGATAAATTCCTTGGTTTTGGGCGACGACAACTTGAGTTCGTCCACCACCAAAACATCGCCGGCGTTCAATCGTTCGGTGAGCGCCTTTCGCAAAGCCAGTTGCTTGGTAGAACGCGAAACTTTTTTGCTGAAATCACGCGGCTTGGGACCAAACACCACGCGTCCTCCACGCCAAAGTGGCGAGCGAAAAGAACCGGCACGAGCGCGACCAGTGCCCTTCTGCTTCCAAGGCTTTTTGTTGGTACCCGCCACTTCACCCACGGTTTTAGTACAGGCCGTGCCGCTGCGTTGGGCAGCCCGATACGCCACCACCACGTCATGGACCGCCTGCGTGCCCTTGCCATTTTCGATGAGCGGAAATTTCACTTCCAACTCACCCTGGCTGTTCCCTTTAATGTCTGTAACTGTCAATTTCATGGGAGTCCGTTATTTCTTACTAAGTGTCGCCGCCGCTTTGGGATTTTTCTTGGACTCGCGAATCACCACGTAGTCGCCTTTGGCTCCCGGGATCGCCCCTTTGATCAACAGGACGTTGTCGGCTTCCCGCACTTGAATCACCTGTAAATTCTGGGTCGTGCGGCGCACCTGCCCCATGTGACCCGGCATCCGCATTCCGCGCATGACCGTGCCGGGAAACAAACGCTGGCCAATGGCGCCACCGCGACGCCGCCAACCCTTCGCTCCGTGCGAAGCGTCACCGCCGCGAAAATTATGTCGCTTCATGACCCCTTCAAACCCCCGCCCTTTCGTGACGCCGATGGCATCTACAAAATCACCGGCGGCAAAAACAGCTGGCCCAAGGATATCGCCGGGTTTCACGGCGAGTGTGAAGTCGCGGAATTCCTGGATGCGTTTCACCGGTGCCGCATTGTGCTTTTTGATATGACCGAGCAATCCCTTGGTCAGACGCTGTTCCTTCTGATCATCAAAGCCGAGCTGCACGGCATTGTAGCCGTCGGTCTCCTGTGTTTTGCACTGGATGACGCGATTTGGCCCGACGAGCACAATTGTGACCGGGATCAAGACGCCTTTGTCGTCATAGACGCGCGTCTGACCGAGTTTTTTTCCAAGTAAGCCGAGCATAAAATCAAATCTTGATGGTGATGTCCACGCCTGCTGGCAAGTTTAACTTCTTCAGTTCATCCACGGTCTTGGCCGTCGGCTCAATGATGTCGAGCAACCGTTTGTGCGTACGCTGTTCAAATGTTTCCTGCGATTTTTTGTCACAGTGGGGCGAACGCAGCACGGTGAACCGCTCGATGCGAGTCGGCAATGGGATCGGTCCCGCCACCCGCGCGCCCGTCCGCTTGACCGTGTCCACAATGTCGCGCGTGGATTGATCGATGACCCGGTGGTCGTAAGCTTTCAGTCGAATGCGAATGCGTTGTCCAGCCATATAAAAAGAACAATTAAAAAGTTAATGTTAGGTACGCGCCGGTTTCTTTACCACGGAATCCAAAATCGTAGCCATAATGCTGCTTGGCACCGGCTCGAAAGCAAGCGGCTCCATGGAGTATGATGCACGGCCTTTCGACAGCGATCTAATTGCCGTGGCGTACCCGAACAGTTCGGCCAGCGGCACTTCGGCATAAAGATACGTGGCGTTATTCTTGGCTTCGATAGCGACAATTTTGCCACGCCGACGGTTGATGTCCCCCAGCAAATCGCCCTGATATTCATCCGGCGTCGTGACTTCGACCTTCATGATCGGTTCAAGTAAAATTGGATTGGCCTTTTTCACCGCGTCTTTGAGCGCGAAAATTCCTGCCATCTTGAACGCCAATTCGCTGGAGTCCACTTCGTGGAACGTCCCATCGACAACGGCCACCTTCAGATCCACCATGGGATAATTGGCCAGCACACCGCCCTTGATGGCTTCTTCAATTCCGTCGATGACGGCCGGAATGAATTCTTTCGGAATCGCGCCGCCAACAATCTCATTTTCGATTTCGACCCCTTTGCCGCGCGCCATGGGTTCAATCGTGACCAGCGCGTGACCGTATTGACCACGGCCGCCGGATTGACGGATAAACTTACCTTCACCTTCAGCCGCCTTGGTGATGGTTTCTCGATAGGCAATCTGCGGCGCGCCGGCATTGGCTTCCACTTTGAATTCACGAAACAATCGGTCGCGGAGGATTTCCAAATGCAACTCACCCATACCAGCGATGATAAGTTGGCCGGTTTCCTCATTTGTGAAGCAACGGAAAGTCGGATCTTCCTCGGCCAGCTGCTGCAAACCTTCACCCATCCGCTCGCGATCAGCCTTGGTCTTTGGCTCGACCGCCATCGAAATGACCGGTTCCGGAAACGTGGGCGGCTCCAGCGAGACATCAAACTCTTCCTGACAAAGGGTGTCACCCGTTGTGATGTTTCTTAAACCGACCAAAGCGGCGATGTCGCCCGCATAAGTTGTCTCAACGTCGATGCGCTTGTCGGCTTGAAGCATCATGACGCGGCTGACACGCTCCCGCTTGCGCGTGCGCGGATTGTAAATGACATCGCCTTTCTTGAGCTGGCCGCTGTAAACGCGAAAGAAAACCAGCTTGCCAACATACGGATCTCGCCAAAGTTTAAATGCGAGGGAACAAAACTTGGCGGTGTCATCGGCCGGAACCTCAACGAGAGTTTCGGGATTGCCCGGCTCATGACCAACGGCCGGCGGAATATCCAACGGCGAAGGCAGATAATCAATGACGGCGTCCACCAAAGGCTGCACTCCTTTTTTCTTGAAAGCCGAACCGCATACAACCGGCACAAACTCGATCTTGCACGTCAGGCGGCGGATGGCGGCCTTGAGCACGAGTGGCGCAATCGGCTTTTCCTCAATGACCATTTCAGCGATCGTGTCGTCTTTGTTGGAAACGGCATCAATCAGTTCCGCCAGCGCTGCCTTGGCGCGTTCCTTGTCCTCAGCGGGGATTTCGCCAACGGTATATTTCAGACCGACTTCGTCGTTATCGTCGTAGATAATCGCCTTCTGGTTGACCACGTCGATGACGCCTTTGAAATAGTCTTCCTTGCCAATCGGGAGGAGAACCGGATGCGCGTAAGCACCGAGCTTTTTGCGCATTTCGTTGACCGCGTTCTCAAAATTGGCGCCGGTGCGATCCATCTTGTTGACGAA
>PLJQ01000157.1 GCA_003140275.1 Limisphaerales bacterium | reverse complement strand
CGCCCGGTTGCGGCAGGAAACGACGATGACGCTCAAATGGATCGCGGAACGGTTGGAGATGGGTGCTTGGACGCACTTGTACAGACGCCTGTACGAGCACCGCAAAGCAGATGGGAGGAGCAAAAGTTGAATAAACTAGGAACTGACCCCTTTATTGATGCGACGATTTATTAGCAAAAGGGCAAAGCCGTTTGATTTTAATGTTTTCTATCCAAAATCGTATTTATTGCCCGTGCAATTCGTGGTAATTCTTGGATTAACTGCCACCGTTATGATGACCGGATGCGACAGAGTCAAAGACGAATACTATGAAGGCCAAGGACAGGCAGAAAGGGATCTTGCCAAAGGAGAATTAAAAATCGCGGTGGTCGATGGCGCTACTGTTCCCGCGTTTTGGGATTACACCGATTTATTACGCAAGCGCTATCGCATCGGTTGGTGTATTCATTCCTTACCCGCTAATCCTCGTGCGGCAGAGGCGTGGGTTCGTGGATATAATGAGGTTTCGTTGCCAAAAATTGAGCGCCAATTTGGAACAAATATTTTGAAACAGACTCTTGCCGACGCGCAGAAGTTGAACGGTCAATAGAGCCACAATTTCCTGAGACTCCACTGATAGCTGTCGTGCCATGAACTGAATGACTACATTAACTCTCAAAATTAAATCCAGAATTCGCTATTGGCTAGGCCACTGGTTTCCGGTGAGGATCAAGCGGATTGTGAATTTCCAGGAAGGAATGGGGAGGGCGAGGAATTGAATTATGCCTGTTGACTACAAATCCCTTTTCGAGCGATTAACAAAACGTTATGGCAATGTAACGCCGAAGGCGCTCGAAAGCATTCTCTGCCCGGTTCTCATCCCGATTCATACGTTGGACCTCACGATTAACAAAGTCGCAGGGCAGAGTCACTACCGGGCGTGTTTTACAATTAAGATTGACGCAGACTGCGAAGATTTAGTTGTGCCAGGACGAACAGGTAAGTTCGTATCGAAAGCCTACAAGGATGGTGGTGTCTGGCAAGAGATTGTCAAAGGTCGAATTCTTTCAGTGGATAGACGGACAGGTGTTGCCGAAGGAGAAATCTATACCGGCTCTGCTTCCAAAAAGGCCGTGCTTGAGAAAGCGCTGACGTTTCTATCGCAAGATGATTTTTTGGAAGTTGATCAATATGGAGCTTCAGCAAAAGTTCTCAGCGGTTTGGTAGAATATTCGCTCGTCCAAGTATTGAAGGCGGCTGGATACAAGGTTCGCCGGATGCCAGAGGATATGGCGAAACACATCGGTGGTTATACCTATTTTGATTTTGAAGTCGAAAAGAAGGGCGTGACCAAGAAGCTCGAAGCCAAATCACTTTGGGGCACGAACACCAAATTCGCCCGCTTGATCCACAGTTTGACAGATGGTTATCCAACGAGCAGTTGCAAGTTTGCCACGCAGGATTTCTTTGCCGTGAGCTTGTTTCTGCGCACCGGCAACATCCGCGATTTTGCTTTCGCTCGTTCTGTTCCTAAAGACGTCAAGAAGTATGGCCTGCCGCGAGCTGGAAAATTTCCGGATCATGTGAATCAGAATCCACTTTGCGAGATTGGCGACGGGACGTGGTTTGGTTCGCTGGACGAGGTTTGGAATCTGGCTTGAAGTTCATCTGTCGCCACGCCGCACCTGCATTTTCAATGCAATCCTTGAATTCTGTTCTGATACCGTAAAGGCGTTCTTCCAATCCTGATATTTCTTTCGCTTGCCGTTGAAGTTTAGGCAAATCTTCGTGTCGGGCTGGCAGCAACACTCCTGAAAGGCAGGCTTCATCAATGGCGGGGTATGCGATGCCGACATTGTTGCGCATGAGTTGAGCGATCACGAATTCGGTTTTGAGCAAATAAGCCAAAGTCAGTGAATCAACCTTGGTAGGGCGCAAGACGGCCAGTCCCGTAGTGCAAACCGCACCGTCTTGATGCGGGCCGACGATGCCAACCGTTCCGCGTTCCGGTCTAACGGTTGAAACCAGCACGTCACCCGCTTTAACGAGTTTCCTCGCCCGACTTGGTGCAGTTGAAGTTTCAATGCGTTTGGAATAGACGGCGCAGGTTTGTAAATCTATGTCTGAAATCTCAATGTAGCTAAATTCCTTGTCTCCCGAACGGCGCGGGTCGGCGCGTTCTTCAACCAGCTCGGCAACATCTGAGACGTAAAGGTCTGCATCCGTCTTGTGAATGAGTCGCTGCTCTACCTCGGCTGACAGTGAAGCATGGTGTTGTGCGTCCCAACGCTCAAACACATGGGCGTCCTTTAGCCATCGCACCACGTTTGGCTTGCTTGGTGGCTTAGTAATCTCGTTTAGGATGCGAGGCAAATCGCCTTCACTTTGCACGACCTTTATTCGCTGGTTTGCCTTTGTCATGACCGTGAAGCCGATGTCTTTACAGATCGCGAACGCGGTTTGATGCGACAAACCGTTCGTTTTCGATTTCTTGCGGAGGTGTAAAATGGAAGTCTTTGTATTCGTCCCCGCAACACCGAAAGTCACGCTCGGCAACGAAACAACCGTGCAAAGTTCAATGTCTTTTGCTATTCCACGGCGTAATTCCTCAAACACCGCCTTGTTCGTCAAAATACTGTCGGGGACAATAGCAACGAGTTGCCCACCCGGAGCAAGCCAGTCGAGGTATCGTTCGATGAAAAGAATTTCCGAATCCAACCGGCCAGGGAAACGCCTCGCCCATTGAGTAGCCACCTTATATTGCATCAAATCGTTTCCTTGAAAACTTGCGCCAAAAGGTGGATTCGTCAGGATCAGCCTGACGTTGCCATTCAAGCTGTCTGTCAGTTTAGCGTCAGTGCCGTTTCTGGCGAGCGAGTTGGCAAGATGCAGTCTGGCCATTGGAAAACCAAACATGGCGATGTTAGTTAACGCCAGCCGGATCATTCTCTCACTTTTATCTATGCCAACGATGACACGTCCAAGCATTGATTTAAGCCATGCTTTGCGCCGTTCGGCGTTTTCAGTTCGTTGCGCCATTTGTTCACGGAGGGCATGAACCGTCTCAGCCAAGAACGAGGAGACACCGCACGAAGGGTCAAGAATCAAACCAAATTCTGCACACCGTTTAGGATCGCAAAGCATCTCAAGTTCGGAACTCGACAAGCCTTGCATAGCGAGTCCAACCATGAATCTAACCACTTCGGGTGGCGTCAAGTATTGGCCAAGCTCTTTTTCATCAATAAATGAATCGGCTAGAAATTTTCCAAACACTTCGTTGAGAATATCGAAGCCCGAAAAATTGAACGACGAAGTTTGTCGTTGGAGCGTTTCAAAACATTCTATCAACTCACCCGCCAATTCATTTTCGTGCGGTTTAAGTTTCAATTCAAAATCTCGAAAATCCACGGAATGCGCGAGCGATTCAGGAAGGCGCTCACGCATTATTCCATCCACATATTGCTTTAGGCCCGCTGCGAGGTCATGTCCATTGTTGGCTATAATCGTTCGTGAAATCCCGCCACGCCCGCTGCGCAATCCTTCAACGTGCGCGAAAAGCAGTTTGGACAATTCGTCCAGCGCTTGGCTTCTCGATGATAGGTGAGCGCGTTTGTGCAAAACCTCACGTATGGATTTCAATGTGGCGTCAACCGCCTCAGTAATCATTGGATGATGCGGTGTCACTCGATAAGGCTGCGGTGTCTCTCGGAGTTCAGAATGTTGGCTGGAAAGTTCGGAGTATATCTTCCGTAGCTTGGCCTCATACACGGGCCGAGGTTTTGCCGCGCCACTCACCCAGCGTTGAACAGAAGCCGGCGACGCTTTTAGTTGGACGGCCAAGAGTTGCGGGTCGCCAGCGTGAAAATCTAAAACGGCTTTGAGAATTTTTTCGACTGAATCCATGCGACAACTCTATCTATTGGATGAATTGTGTCAACACATTTCTACACGCCGTGTGTGAAAGTGTTTTCAGTTCCGCGCTCATTGCTGTCAAAGGCTCCCCTCGGTACCGACGCTACGCAGGAAATTGCACCGCATCGAAAAGGTGTCAGTTCCTAGTTTCTAACCCTTGACGGCGGTCGAGGCGAAGGCAAACCTGCCCGCATGGGCCGCAAACTGCGGGTTCAATATCCCGGGGCGATTTACCATGTCATGAATCGCGGGGACCGGCGCGAACCTATTTACCACGACGACCTGGATCGGCGGCGCTTTCTGGCGACCCTCGCCGAAGCCTGCGCCAAAACCGACTGGCCGGTTCACGCTTGGTGCTTGATGGGAAATAATTTTCATTGGGTCGTCGAAACTCCCAAAGCCAACCTGGTTTTGGGCATGAAATGGTTTACCTAGACCGGCCGGTTCAATCGGCGGCACAAACTCACAAGCCATCCGCCGGGCGGAGCGTCGGCCCGGTCGGCCGCTAAAGCAGATGAAGCGCAAGCGGGTGCGGTTGGGAAACGCGGAAGCAGGATAAACCATGAAATGTCACAATTATAGTTCCGACCCTTTTATTTTATGAAGGCGTCAGAAACAAAACTCCAACGAGTCATTGAAGGTCAAATCCAGTTTGTCGTCCCGCTGTTTCAACGGAAGTATAGCTGGGATACAAAGGAGTGGAACACGCTTTGGGTGATTATAGCCTCGCAATCGCGGGACGAATCGTCAGATTCGGGCGCCTCGCCTTGAACATGAATCGCCGAATATTTTTTCAGACTGCTGCTGCGCTTGCCTTGCTGTTGTCCCTGACAGCGCGGGCAGGGGATTGGCCGCAGTTCCGCGGGCCGCTCGGGAATGAAAAGGTGTCAGTCCCGGCTATTGTAGAAACGGCTTGACGCTCTCGCCCCCGGCTGAGAGAC
>PLJQ01000342.1:3588-5551 GCA_003140275.1 Limisphaerales bacterium | reverse complement strand
ACTCCGCTTCCGTCGGCAACCGAAACCCTTTGGCCGTCCAATTCGCAAAAATATTTGTCGTCTCACGATTCGTATAAACCTGCGTCAATCCCGCATCCGTGTAATACACCTCCGTCAATCCCGCCTGCTGCGACCGCGCATTGCTCCACTTCACGCAGTCATACCAATTCACGAGCTGCACCGGATGATTCGCCGCCTTGCCCAAACCCGCATGGACGAAGCCATAGCCGTGATTCGTGGCGTACGAATAAACCGACTGCCATTGACTCAAGCTCACCAGATTCACGTCCATGTAAAACGCCGACACCGTCACGCTAATGGTGGGCGTGGCATCGCCCTCGCTATCCAGAGTGTCCCCGATCACGAACACACCCGCGGGAATGAGCGTCATGCCGGCGGGCGGGTTGAAATCAATGAGCAGGTTGGTGTTGACGCCGTTGCTGGTGGGAAGCTGGACATAGTCCAGCCAATTATTTCCGCCGAGCGGGGATGAGACGGTCTGAATGGTATAGGTCGCGCCCGGCGACGCGTTGCTCCAGACCAGGGTGCCATCCGGGGTAAAAGATAGGATGGTCGTTGACGCCGGGCCGGAAATCCGGAAAAACCGTGTCCCTTGGGCAGCGGCTTGATGAACGCCAGCGAGCAACGCCAGCGCCAAGAATGCGAACAGTTTACTTTTCATGGTTGCTTTGTGCCCAACTTCCTACGGGGCTGGCGAGCTGAGAATCGTTTTCGCCGCCGCCGGAAGCTTCTCGGGGTTCGCGAGCAACAGGGTTGCCTGCCAGATCTGAGTTTCGGAAAGCGACTGGCGGAAGGCGGGCATACCTGTAAGTCGAATCCCGTTCTCGATTTTCCAGTATGTCTCGCCTACGGGATCATCGCTGACGCCGTGGCCACTGAACAGTTGCGGAGGCTTGGGGAACATGCCCTTTGATATCTCCGTTTGAGGTTGGTCGACGAGGCCATGACAGACCGCACAGTATTTGCTATACGTTTGTGCACCCCCGAGCAAATTATCATCTGTAACCTGAAGGGCCGCTTGGGACGGCGCTTCTTTCTTTATGCGTGCGTTCAAGGCCATACTGGTTATCTTTTTCTCAAATGGAAACGGAGGAGCGGCGGTGCTCACGGGCGCATAGCCAAACGAGATGTAGAAATAGCCCGCGGCCGCCATAACCGCCAGCCCCAGAATCAGACCCAGCAGCAGCAGTCCTATGATCTTCACTCTCAACACCCTTTCTGTTTAATTGTCATACGCCATCAAACAACCACAGAAGACGTCCCGTGGCTATGGGGTGTTTGCCCCAACTACGAACAGTTCTCCCGCAGGTTTGAAAAGGTGTCAGTTCCTAGTTTGTAACACTTGACGGCGGTCGAGGCGAAGGCAAACCTGCCCGCATGGGCCGCAAACTGCGGGTTCAATATCCCGGGGCGATTTACCATGTCATGAATCGCGGGGACCGGCGCGAACCTATTTACCACGACGACCTGGATCGGCGGCGCAAACTCTGCGGGCATTTATTCAGTGGCAGGTACAAGGCGTTGGTGGTGAATGGGAGTGCCCGCGGGTATTTGAAGACGGTCTGCGATTATGTGCGCCTCAAGCCCGGTGGACGGAGAAGGATTTGCGGTTGCGACGCAAGTCCGACGGGGTGAAGATCAAGCTGGCCGCTCGGTTGCGGCAGGAAACGACGATGACCCTCAAATGGATCGCGGAACGATTGGAGATGGGTGCCTGGACACACCTGAACCAACGCCTGTACGAGCACCGCAAAGCGGATGGAAGGAGCAAAAGTTGAATAAACTAGTAACCCCTTACGGGCTCGCGCTGCAAGCGAACCCGGCCATCGCGTCGCGGTTGCAAGCGGACGCCCTCGTGGGCCGGGTCGCTGGGTCGTTAGGCCAAAGTATTTAGCCGTTCCAAGACGCTGATTATGTCGAACCTTCAAGCGGAAGATCCACT
>PLJQ01000342.1:0-3557 GCA_003140275.1 Limisphaerales bacterium | reverse complement strand
ACGCTGCTGCACAAAGCGGCCGATTGGCCGGGGCACTTCCCAAACGGTGCAAGGAGCGTAGCCATAATCGCCGCTGCAGGTGGGGATGCGAGCGCGCCAATTATGTTCCTGGACTCGACGAAACGAGACGAGACACCTCTCCACTGGGCTGCCAGCAGCGATGACGTAGCAGTGCTGGATGCTTTGCTTGATGCGGGCGCCGATATTGAAGCGCCCGGCGCGTGCATTGCCGGTGGCACTGCACTGGATGATGCGGTAGCGTTCGGGCAGTGGCGCGCAGCACACCGGCTCGTCGAGCGCGGGGCCCGCACCGCACTTTGGCACTCGTCGGCGCTGGGCTTGATGGATCGCGTTGAAGCGTACTTCGCTGGTCCCAAGATCCCACCGCTCTACCCGTGGGGGGACAGTAAAGGCGCATCTCTCGACGAGGTCACGATCGCCTTCTGGTGCGCGTGCCATGGGGGGCAGCGCCCTGCAGCCGAATATCTCCTTGACCGAGGCGCCAAGCTGAACTGGATTTCCGAATGGGATGAGCTCACGCCGCTTGATGCTGCTCAACGCGCTGATGCCACGGAGTTGATCCAGTGGCTGCGCGGTCGGGGCGCCAAATCAGCCAAAGAACTGAGAGCTTGAGCATATTGACACATTCCAGTTCCAATCAGAGACAAGGATGGAGCTTGGGGCCTAAGGGCGCATCAAGGTTCGAATAAAGAAATCGTTCACGAGCGGATACAAGCACTCCATCTTCACGAGGGAATAGGGACAATGGTCCACCATGCCAAGCCGGATATAGGTGAGGTCCTTAAGCCCGGCCTTTTGCAGCGCCCGCACAAAGTCGTCCACCGGGCCGACGGTGACCTGGGTATCCGCAGCGCCGTAGATCAGGAGCAAGGGCGGAAGGGGCTGTTTGACGTGGCAGGCGGGTGAAGCCATTCGAATCCGCTCCGCCAGCGTTGCTGGCGGGCCGGCCAGGAATTGAGAAATCACTCCGGCCACGCCGCTATTTTCCGGTTTTCTCATATCCAGATCGACGGGGCCCGAATCGCTGATGACGGCTTGACCCCGGCTGGACTGGTCCGGGTAAGGTTCGTCACCCTCCAGGCCGTTGGACTTGCCGGTCAGGCCGAGCAGCAGGGCCAGATGGCCTCCGGCAGAGTTGCCATAGGCGCCGATCCGGTTCACGTCAATGTGGTAGTCCCGCGCGTGCGCGCGCAACCAGCGCACGGCGCACTGGCAATCCTCCAGCGCGGCGGGAAAGGGCGCCTCGCCGGACAAGCGATAGTTGATCGTCACGGCGACGAAACCGAGCCTGGCAAAATCGATGATGTTGCCCGGCGACCAATGTTTCAGGGAGGTGAAACTGGACTTGTCCCCTTCAATCCAGCCGCCGCCATGGATAATGACCAGCGCCGGTCGTGGCTTGATCCCCGGATCTTTCGGGCAGGCCAGGTCCAGTTTCCAGGCCGCGCTTTTGCCTTCGCGATACCGGAGGTCGCACTGGAGGGCGATGGTATCAGGCAGCTCATGCCCGGCCTGAGCCGGTACCGCGCGGAGCGGGTCCAGGAGGAAAATCAGAACGGCACCGAGCAGGTGCGGCTTAGGAGGCCACGTCCAAAGCATGCGGGCGAGTTTCACACCTGTCCATCCTGCCGGTTGTCTTTGGGACAGCGCAAGAAAACCATTCAAATGACGCGGGCCGGCCAGTCCCATAAAGCATCCGTGAGGAGGCTTGGGCGATTTAACCCGGCCTCAATACTCCCGATTTTTGACAATGCCCGGCATCGGGATGGGATACTTGCCGTTGTCCCCGGCCAGCAAAGGTGCCGGAGATTCCATCGTGAACTTGTCCACGCCCGGAGCGTATTCGTGGTCGGAGTTGAGCATTTGATCGAGTGTTATCTCCTGGCCGGTGTGGGCGGCCATGCGGCCCATCGAGGACACCAGGCTCGCTTTAACGCCGCGCTCCACCTCGTTGTAGGGTTTGTCGTTAAGGATGGCGTCAACCAATTCATTCCATTCGTTTTGATAGGGATCGCGCTGGTCCGGAGCGACTTTTGAGGTCCAGAGCAACTGTGAACTGTCGGCATTCTGACTCTTGTAAATGCGGGAGGGAAAACCGCAGTCGCCGCCGCTCGAAACAACCGCCATCCCTTTGCTGCCGTGCGCATAGCTGGAGTAAATGTCGTTGCAGCCCGGAATGCAGCGCCCATCCATGATCAGCCGGCCGCCGTCGGCAAACGTGTATTCCACCGTGTACGAATCGAAATTTTGATCCACAAACGTGACGCCCTCGGGACTCTGGCGGTAATGCCGGCCCCCCAGCGCCTGGGCCTTGACCGGCCAGGCATTTTTCATCCAACAGAGATGGTCAACGTGATGGATGTAAAAGTCATTGAACAGTCCGCCGCTCGCCCAGATGAAGCTGTGGAAGCGCGCAATTTGCCAGAGCAATTCGCTCGGCTGGCCGGGCCATTTTTCTGAGAAGCAGGATCCTCCCGGCCCGCTCATGCGGTAGCCGCGCAGCAGAACGATGTCGCCGAGTTCGCCATGCTGGATGCGTTGTTGCAGTTCCTGGAGCCCGCGACTGTGACGGGACATCAATCCCACGCCGACTTTCAGGTTCTTGGCCGTCGCCTCCTCCGCGAGCTTGATCATCCGGCGGGAAGTCGGACCATCCGCCGTCAGGGGTTTCTCCATGAAAACATTCAACTTCTTTTCAATGGCATAGGTAAAATGCACCCAGCGGAACGCCAGCGGCGTCGTAAAGATCGCAATGTCTCCCGGCTTCAGACAATCCATCGCCTTTTTGTACGCGTCGAACCCGATGAATTTGCGGTCTTCCGGCACATCCATGTGTTCGGCGTGTTCCTTCGATATGCCTTCGTAGCTGGCCTTGAGCCGGTGCTCGAAAACGTCGGCCATGGCCACCAGTTTGATGGGGACTTTCTTCACGGAAAGCGCATTTCTGGCCGCGCCGCTGCCGCGACCACCGCAGCCGATGAGCGCGACTTGAAGGGTGTGGTTTTCCGCCGCGTGGACGTGTGGAAGCGCGACCCCAGCCAGGGCCGATGCGGCCGCGAGCTTGCCGGTGTTTTTGATGAATTCGCGACGAGAGGTAAGATTGAGATTATTTTTGGATTCGTTCATGTCAATATCTTCATGACGTTGGCGAAGAAATGTCAATTCAAGAAATAATCCGGTAGTGTATCAGTTTGAAATCAGATTGGCTCCGGCGACCTGATAGGCCACGTCATTTGGAATCATCAATCTTGTGTGCCGCCTGCCATTCTTTGCGCTCGGCAATCGTGCCAGCCAGCAAAACTACCAGTGCGGCAACAAGTGCGAGCCAACCAATCCCACCAACCCACTCTTTGGCTGGCTGACCGATGAGCCAAGAAAGCAGAAAACAGCCACCTCCGACGCAAATAAGTCGTGTGATCAATCGTGAATACTTCGGCGTGCCGAAGCGAAACTCTGTGCCGTTGCTGAATCTCATAATAATATGGTGGTTTGTTTTGTTGATGTAGTCAAGTGGCCTAGACCCTATGGCTTAACAA
>PLJQ01000063.1 GCA_003140275.1 Limisphaerales bacterium | reverse complement strand
ACGATTGCGGATGGGGTGTCGGCATACGGTGGCCAATGGTTTGAAAAGGTGAGCGCGAATTCTACCATAACTGGGACTGACACCTTTTCGACAAGTTGCTAGGCACAGGAAGTATTGAGGCCATAGTCGAGTTGGCAGCGGATGGTTCGACAAACAGTGTCGCCCTCAATCAGTTTGTGGATAAGTTGATATATTGACCTTGAAATGAGAGCCATGTCGCTTACAGTGACTTTAAATACTCGACCAAGTCTGTCTTCTCAGCCGGCGTAAGATTCAAGCCAAAGTGCTGGTTGTAGTGTTCAACGACTGCCGACAGGTCCGCGAACCGGCCGTCGTGGTAAAATCCGCCTTTCGCCCGGGCAAACAAACCGCCCAGCGGTGTGGTGCGGTAACGCTTATCGGGCGAGCGATTGGCCTGGAAATCGTCTATGCCGATTTCGTCCGGCGTGTGAGCATTCCAGCCCGGTTCGGTAAACAGCGGAGGGACGTGGCACGTGGCGCAGTTGGCCTTGCCTGCAAACAAAGCTTTGCCCCGGTCCGCCGCAGTGGGATCGAAACTATTCTGTGGCGGCTTTGGCGCCGGGAGAGCGAGTTGGTAAAACTGCAGGGCCGGCAATTTGCCGGTTATCAGATCGGGTGTCCGCTGGACGTTGGCGAAGCCCAGCCGGGCCGCTACCGGGAAAGTAGTTGCGTCGTTCAGGCGCGGATCGTAAAAACGACCGGACCCCTGCATTTCCAGATTGGCGACGAACGCGTTCCAATAGGGCACCGAACCCCAGCCCGTGTAGGTATGAAGATTGACTCCAGCCAGGCCAAAGGCCGCGGGAATCAGAGTGGCCGCCGACGTGTTGTCCGGCCGGAACGCTTTGCCATCCAGCAGCAGGGCGGCATCGAACTTGCCAGGTCCCCAGCTAAGCAAGACAGTCCGCACGGTGGCTTCATCCACCTGGAGCGCATTGGTGAAGGCGGAAAGATCCGGAGAAAGGTTGATGATCGCCCCCACATTCAAATCGCGGTTGGGCCAGCCATCCAATCGGTGACCTATTCCCGGGGCAAACGAATTATCCACCGTGGAGTGACACAACGCACATTGAATTCCGAGCGAAGTCATGCGCTGATGATGGTCAAAAAAACCGGTGACACCGACCACCGCGTTGAGCTTCAGCAGCGCCAATGTATTGGCCGGGTCGTTCAAATCCACCTGCCCGGTGGCCAATTTCTTTTTCAGATACTGGGGCAACGCATCCACGTCCACTTTCAATCCAACGGCCAAAGCCGTGCTCGGGCTCACGCCCGGACCGATTCCGCCGTGATCCGCGCCCTCAATTGACTGCTGCAACTTAAGCGTATCGCCCCAGAAGGCCTGGTCCCCGAACGTATCAAACCGAAAAATGTGCCGGCCGTTCTTCAACGTTTTGAGGGCGTTTGATTCCACCTCATCTGCTCTGCCAAGCAGGCAGAAGCTCATTATCCCAATAAGTGCGGCTAGTCTTTGCTTCATCATATCTCATTCCTTTTCTGTTTCTGGTCTGTTTTTTGGTTTGGCATTTTGCGGACCGAAATGAGCCGGATTTGGCATATTTGCTTATTGATTTGCTTCGCCATGGGTCTAGTGCATAATATTTAATTGGTATGGGGAGTGTTTCTTGTCTGACAATCTCCACCGGGGCTGAGGGCCATCAGAATCTGGAGCTGGTGCAGCAGCACCGGGCAACTAACCAGCCGAATGGCAGCGACTTTCTGCTCGATCACACGCAGTAAAATTGCTCCCCTGGCTGTTATGCCGCAGCGGGCAACATACGCGTAGTCATGGCCGAAGGGGAAAAGGGTAAAATGGTCGCTGCCGTTGCGCATTTGCGCGAGAGTGATCCCGACAGTTTGGAACAGGATTTCCCGGTCGTGAATCAAGGGCGGCACCGGTTTGGACAGGTCCCCAGCATCCCGGGCAAGCGCCGCGTCATCCGACAGAAACTTCAGCAAGGGCTCGAGTTTACCTGTTTCAGCCGCTTGAAGGAATTCCGAAACGACGCGCTGGTTTTGCTCTCGAGCCGGCAGGGCGGTGGATTCTTTGGCCGTAATCCGCTCCCGAGCGCGTCTCAGGATTTGGCGGCAATTCTCTTCGCTGCGGTCCACAACCGAAGCAATATCGCCGTAATCAAACGCGAAAGCCTCGCGCAAAAGATACACCGCTCGTTCGGTAGGCGAGAGATTGTCCAGCGCAAACATAAACGCCTCGGTGAGGGCATCGGCCAGCTCGGCGTGCTCCGCTGGACTGCGCACTTCGGAGGACAAGTTCTCCAACAACAAAGGCGCATCCTCATGCTCCAGACGCACTCGGGCGAGCTTCAAATGGTTAAGGCAGAGCCGGGTGACAATTGTCGTCAGAAATGCCTTTGGGGAACGCACCTCGCGCGCTGCGGCTCGCTCCCACCGTAGATAAGCTTCCTGAACCATGTCCTCGGCCTCCACCTCGCTACGCAACATGCGCTCGGCCAGCTTCATCAACACCGGTCGTAACTCAGTAAAAATTTCCGCTTGGCCTGGCATAGCGCATGTATTTGGTTTGCTTCTACACTGTAAGACAGTCGGGCCCTCGTATCTGTGACATGTAATACCAATTTTAGTTTGGGATTGCACTATTCTCAAGGGATGTGGCAGACAAGGAGATGCCCAACGATTTCATTTAAAGCGACCGGAATTGGCGCAAGCGGTGGTTGAGGCGCTGGCCGACTGCCGAAACGTGAAAGGGTCAGTCCTAGAATTGTGACATTTGAAAAGGTGTCAGTTCCTAGTTTGTAACACTTGACGGCGGTCGAGGCGAAGGCAAACCTGTCCGCATGGGCCGCAAACTGCGGGTTCAATATCCCGGGGCGATTTACCATGTCATGAATCGCGGGGACCGGCGCGAACCTGTTTGAAGACGGTGTGCGATTATATGCACCTCAAGCCCGATGGACGGAGAAGAATTTGGGGTTGTGCCGCAAAACCGACGCGGTCAAGGTCAAGCTGGCCGCGCGCTTGCGAACGGAGAGCGTGATGACGTGGGATTGGATTGCGCAACGATTGCGGATGGGATGTCGGCCTACGGTGGCCAATGGTTTGAAAAGGTGAGCGCGAATTCTACCATAGCTGGGACTGACACCTTTTTGTTCGGGGCTTGGGTAACCACGAATGTGAGTCAACGTATCGTCGGACGCCTCGTCCAACTCCCCGTCCAAGTAACATTTAATTTGAGTCAACTCGTCAGTCCCGGCTATTGTAGAAA
>PLJQ01000264.1 GCA_003140275.1 Limisphaerales bacterium | reverse complement strand
CCGCTGAATTCGTGCGGATAGCGTTGGGCATGCGCCCCTTCTAGCCCGACCGCGCGCAACAATTCCGCCACCCGCTTTTGGCGGCCGGACGCGTTGCCGGCCAATTGATGGATGTCGAGCGCCTCGCCGACGATTTCNNNNCGCCGCGCGCGCAGTTCCGCGCCGCCCAACTGCGCGATGTCCTCCCCTTCAAACCAGATGCTTCCTTCCGTCGGCTCCACCAGCTTGATAATGGCGCGCCCGAGAGTGGTCTTGCCGCAACCACTTTCGCCCACCAGGCCCAGCGTCTCGCCTGGCTCGATGTGAAAGCTCACGTCATCCACCGCTTTCACGTGCGCGCGCACGCGGCTGAACACCCCGTGCCTGACGGGGAAATGGACTTTCAGGTTTTTGACTTCCAGGAGGCTCATGTATGGAAACTTGAAATCAGAATATCGGAACTTGAAGGAAAACCGAAGCTCGAAGTCTCATCCAAAAAACGGTGGACGCTACTGCCTCTCGGGGGGATTGCCAGCATCGCTTGGACTGCAATGTCCGAACTTTTGCTGTATTAAATTCCAAACGCATGGATAATATCGACAGGCTGTGAACAGTTCGCTATTTTCAATGTGACGACTATGAAAATTGACGTTACAGAACAATTTGAACTTTTGCCGCGAGCTCCAATTGTTGAAGCTGTGATTCAGGTTCATGCCCGTCCTGAAACTTCATGGGAGGAAAAAGATATTTTGGCCTGCTTGAAACCAAAACTTTCAGAGTTTGAAAAATCTTTTTCCCGTAACAACATGAAGCCTGAAGTGCAATTGGACGCTGCTCATCCGCCACAGGTAGCAGCGGAAAATTTGGGCTGGTATGGCTTGTTGTGTGAGTCAAAAGACCAAAGCGTTCAATTTAATCGTGACGGATTTGTTTTCAGCCGGCTTCAACCTTATCAAAGCTGGGATCAGTTTTTTGCCGACGCAATGCGGTTGTGGAAAATTTATCTGGAGACAGCCCGGCCAATGGAGATGCAGCGAATCGGTTTGCGGTTTATCAACAAAATTCAACTGCCGCCAAAGGAAGTTGATTTTGAAAAATACATTCAGCCTTATCCAGAGCCGCCTTTTGATTTGGACCTTCCGTTTTTGAGTTTTTTTCATCACGACACACTTGCCGTGCCCGGCCATCCTTACGCGATAAACATAATCCGCACGATTCAGCCAGCCATAAACCCTCAAGCCGATGGGATTGGTTTGATTGTTGACATTGACGCATTCACAACCCAATCTTTGGAAATCAAAGAGGGTGTTTTGGTAGAACGGCTGGCCGAATTACGGTGGTTGAAAAATAAGACGTTTTTCGGTAGTATCACGCCAGAAGCCATGGGATTATTCCGATGATTGTAGAAATGACAACAGCAGCTTTGATCAGTTACAGCCCGATGACCACTCGCGGAGCAAGCGAGTTGGCTAATTTTGTTGCCAAGCAAGGTGCAGTTGGGCGGCAAAGCCTTCACAATTCTTTTTATTTCGGCTCCAATGTCCGCGAAGTTCTCAATGATCTCTTTGCGGTTGCTGAAGAATGTAAATCCGCAAATTGGGATGGACAGGGAGCGTTGCCAGTATCGGACGAGTCATACCGTGCGGCCTATAATTTTTTAGAGGCATTGCCCCTTGGAGCAGTTCCCCCGTCTGTTGGTGTTGAGCCTGACGGTGAGATGACGTTGGAATGGTATCATTCTGCCCGCAGAACACTTTCAATCAGTTTCAGCAAAAATGGCGAACTGCATTACGCTGCTTTGCTTGGAGCAAGCAAAACATACGGGACTGAACCTTTTTTTGGTGATGTTCCCAAAATCATCATGGATTTGGTCTTGCGAGTAATGGTTGCGTGAGCGATGAAGAAACATCACCTTCTGTAAAGAACAGTGAATTGCTCGCCCGCTTCATCACATCAAGCAATTGGTTTCGTCCGAGCAATCAAACTGTTAAACAGGACGCTTTTATTCCTCATCCATATCCCGATTTGTCAGTTACCCGCCACAAATCACTTTCCGAACCAGAAATATGGAAAGTAGGGCAGGAAATTTCAGATGCCCGGCCAGCAACTTTGTATGGAAGGGCTGATGTTTCTGCCGCAGAGGTAAGAAAACAGAAATTGACAGTCGAACCGAGACCCGACCCAGAAAACTTAAACCATGCGTGCATTATGGGTTGGCCCGCAGACAAACCAGCCCAGAAAATTTTAGCATTGGAACTTGCCGCAATCGCACGTTTCATTCCGAAACCGATGAATATTGGTGTTTAGTGTTCAAAGCTACATGCACATTATGACCGATTTAGCCGGTAACGCAACGGTCTGCGCTTACATGCCGCTGAATCCCGTACGCGCAACGTCCGCATCGCCCAACGATTGCGTGCCGAGACGAGCGTGACTTTGAAGTGGATTCCCGTATCGTCGTTGCAGAAGACCAACGACCTCGTCAACGACCAGCGACGCACTCATTTCTCTTTTGGCTCGTTAAGTTCCATCGACATGCCGCACTGCGAGCAGATGTAGTGGTCAACGATTCCCTCAAGCAGGCCAACGTAATTCAGATTGCCATCCACGATGTGTGCCTCTTCAGCCATCACCTCGACGAACCGTTTTGTGTTACCACAATGAGGGCACACCAGCCGGCTCTGGATTTGGGCGCGCGGAGATTGAAGTATTGCCTTCATTTTGAATCATGCTTTGGGCTGACAGGTTGATGCAGTAAAAAATCGCGAATATAAAGAATGCTTTGTCGCTAGCCGGTCTGCGCCCCGCAGGATACGCTTCAACGCACTTCGCAATTTTGCAGCGTCGAGAAACCAGTTCGTCTTCACACGCGACACCAGGGCAACTAGTGGATGCGCGTCACAGCCGATGCTTGGAATCGAGTTTTTCTTGGCCTCAACAATTGTCGTCCCCGTCCCGCAAAAGGGATCAAGCACCAAATCTTCCGAGCCAAGATCAAAGGCGGTTATGTATTGGCGAACCAAGTGAGGAGGAAATGAGAGCACGAAACGATACCAACCGTGAATAGGCAGGTCGTCCTTTTGAACGCTGTTGATGGCGCCGTTTCGGTTCTGGATTGGCTTTGACGTTTCTACCTGCATCTCGGCAAGTATTGTTCACAGTTCTCAGCCAAGTGCAATGGGATTGAACTGAGTCAAAAGTCGCACGTGCGATGCATGTGTTTGGAATCTTCGAGACGCACGACGGAATATCCCTGACACAAAACAATGGCGGGGGCCGGGCAAATGAGGGAGCCGGGCGGAAAGATTGTAAAGGGTAGAATTTGAGGGAAAAGGTGTCAGTCCCGGCTATTGTAGAAATTGCTTGAGGCTCTCGCCCCCGGCTGAGAGACTTGGCGCATGGCGCGCAAACTCCGACTGCAATATCCCGGGGCGATCTATCACGTCATGAACCGGGGGGACCGGCGCGAACCTATTTACCACGACGACCTGGAGCGGCGGCGCTTTCCGGCGACCCTCGCCGAAGCCTGCGCCAAAACCGACTGGCCAAGCCTGGTGGACGGAGAAGGATTTGCGGTTGCGACGTAAGTCCGACGGGATCAGGTCAAGCTGGCCGGGCGCTTGCGAAGGGAGAGCGTGATGACGTTGGATTGGATTGCGCAACGATTGCGGATGGGGTGTCGGCATACGGTGGCCAATGGTTTGAAAAGGTGAGCGCGAATTCTACAATAGCTGGGACTGACACCTTTTTTCCTTTTTCCTTTTTGCGAACATGGATATTGAGCGAGTGTAAACTAGCTAGAGTAAATGGGAGATTCTTTGAATTGGGGCAAAACCGTACGGCGGCTCCATCAATTTGCTTTCGGTTCGGAGTTGAATTTCAGGAATGGGTGATGAAGATGCGCCTCTCGGTCTTGTTCCTCAGTCATCGGGGTGAACCCATCCTCTTGCTTCAGGTAAACCACCCGCCAGGCCAGTTCCGCCAACCGCTTGTCCTCGGTATGGTGCATCATCTGTTCCAGCGCTTCTTTGCCGTCGGCTCCGAAACCATCCCGCAACGTATTGCCTACGACCCGCCAGCCCCAATCTTTGTCGGTACGCTCGCACCCTTGTCCATACTGACGGAAAAACGCAGTAACGGCCTTAAGCGCTTTCGGCTGCAATGTTTTACTGTCTTGCCGGGATATGCTCGCCAATGTCTTGCAGGCGCAAACTTGCACGACTGCATCCTTGTCTCCGCTCATGGATTCATACAGCGCGTCCACATATTCCGGCTTTGGCTCAAAATTGATGAGCACCGCCAATGCCAGCTCTTTGGCATAGGGATCTGAATCCTCTTTCAGTGCCCGCAGCACAGCCTTACCTAGTCGCTCAGTTCTTTTAGGAAGAAGCTGGCGCAATACCATCCACGCCACCTCCCGCACTTTGGGGTCCGGATCAGGGGTCCGGGCAGTAATGAACTCCATGTGTTCTTCGGTAAGTCTGCCTTTTTCTTTTAAATCTTGCAGGACAACTCCGACCGCATGGAAATTAAACTGAAATGTGCTATTTGTGCGAGCAACCGCTTCGAAAACCTTTTCGACGCAGTTGGACGCATTGAGCTGTCCCAACACTATAGCTGCCTGCCACCTGACTGAATTCTCCGGATCAAGTAATGACGCTTCTACGACAGGAATGGCGGCCGGATCTTTGAGAGTTCCCAGCGCGCGCAAAGCGCCGCGTTTAACGAATAGATCCGGATCTCTGGCCAACGGGATGATCTCCGACACCGGAGCCGTCTGGGTGCCCTTCTCAATCGCACAAAGAATTCGACGCCTCGCATATACATCCGGGCTCTTCAAAGCTTCCGGAGGTTGCCGGGGAATTTTTCCGCCATAATATACCCGCCAAGTATCGAATCCGCTCTCCAAGTCATAATTGACTGTCAGGAGTTGTTTCACGCCCGCGGGTATTTTATCGCTACCGCCCCACGTAGATAACTGAGTCGGAGTTCCCTTGCAGAGCTCAAAACCTTTTTGGATGGCCTCATCGTTCACCGGATGAAAAAGGTTCAGCTCATCCACAATCCCCTCTTTTGCCCAAGTCTCCACATCCATCCACAATTTGCCGGCCGTCCGAACTCCTTTTTCTCCACCCCACCGACAGGGCCAATAAGGATATTTGCCGTCCACACACATCGCTATTTTTTTCCCGTTCTTACTCAGCGACTCGTGAAATTCCCGGAAGAATTGCGTTAAATATTCCCCGCGCAATTTGCACCACGCTACCTTGTCAAACGGCTGGGTTCGAATGTCCACCCCGTAACGCTTTTTGAATTCATCGACAATGGGCTGATTGTAGCCGAATTCATCTTCGTAGCGCTGGCTGTAATTTTCCGCATAAGTGAGAAATGCTATGCCATCATAATCACCTTCCACTACGTACTTGGTCAAATACTCAACCATGGCTTTTCGCGCTCCCGCGTAACAAAACTCGATTGGCCCCCCTTGATGCCAGGTCCCGTACTTATTCACGGGTGCCCACTCCGGATGCTCAACCCGAATCTTGTCTTCCGCCGCGTAAGGAAAGCCGGTGAAACCCACATCCGGTCCCGAGCCGTTATCGAAGAGACCGTATGCCATCCAGAGTTCCATGCCCCGAGCGTGCGCAGCCTTGACCGCCAACTGATTACACTTGACGACCCGATACTGCAGANNCTGCAGGTCCCGCCACCACTCCCAAACCCGCCAATAATACCGATTTTGCTCGCGCAGCACGAATTGGTTGCCCCAGACTTCATCCTGTCCGCCGCGCCACCATACCCGTGCGGTGTGATATCGCTCATGCAACACATCGAAAACCGCTTCGATACTCGCCTTTGATTCCAAGGGCGTGTAAAGCAAATCCTGGGCATCACCGACCGTGAAATAAACAGTTTGTGGATTCCGTTTTACATCCTCGGCCCGGCAAATATTTAGGATTGCTGAACCAAGGCCGCAAAACATCGCTACAAATCGAAGGGTGGTTTTCATAAGTTTGGGAGGGGTCAATTTATAGCACGAGTTGTTGCTGTGTTGTATCATCTGGTTTCGAACCAATGATGAAGCCGCGAATTGGCGCTCTTCCAATTGCCCATTTGCAGCTTGGCGGCTACCAGACCAAGCTGCTCCAAGGATAGATTGCCCCAGTATATTCAACTCTCAGCATCCGCGGCATGACAACGAAACTGAGCAGC
>PLJQ01000092.1:7316-7857 GCA_003140275.1 Limisphaerales bacterium | reverse complement strand
GCTCTCGCCCCCGGCTGAGAGACTTGGCGCATGGCGCGCAAACTCCGACTGCCATAGCCCGGGGCGATCCATCACGTCATGATACCGGCGCGAGCCGATTTTTAAGGACGATCAGGATCGGCGGCGTTTTTTCGAAACCCTGGGGGAGGCGTGCGCCAAGACCGGTTGGCAAGTGCATGCTTATTGCCTGATGTCGAATCATTTTCATTTGGTAGTCGAAACCCCCAAGGGCAATCTGGTAGCCGGCATGAAATGGTTTTTGGGCACCTATACTTCGCGCTTCAACCGACGGCACCAGCTCTTTGGTCACTTGTTCAGCGGTCGGTATAAGTCACTGATCGTCGATGGTAGCGGCGACGGTTATTTGCGGACCGTCTGTGATTACGTGCATCTGAATCCGGTGAGGGCGAAACTCATCCGGCCCGCGCAATCGCTGCGCGCCTATCCTTGGAGCAGTTATCCCGAGTATTTGAAGCGCCCGAGCCAACGCGTGGGTTGGCTGCGGGTGGACCGGGTGCTGGGGGAACTGGGAATCCAGTGC
>PLJQ01000092.1:0-7292 GCA_003140275.1 Limisphaerales bacterium | reverse complement strand
AGGCACCCATCATGGCGGGAAGGTGAGCGCGAATTCTACAATAGCTGGGACTGACACCTTTTTGGCCAGATGGGATTCAAATTCCGTGAGCGTGGACGCCTCAGTGACTTTAAAGTCGTGGTGTTCTTTTTCCAGAATCTCCTTCACCAACGCGCGAAAGTCCGAGGAATCATCCACGTTCAGGATGCGAATCGGTTTGCCGGATTGCGGCTGATTGCCGTCGGTTGATTGCGGAACTTTCATCTGGCCATCAAGCGCTCTCGATCTTAGCTCTCAGAACCCTCATGACAAGCCCGAAGGGGCAGCCCGAAGGGGCGGTCATGGCGATGCGGCGAAAGACAACCTCTCCGCCAAAAACTGTCAAGGCAAAGTTCCCGAAGTGTCAAACATTCACTTGACACTACTGTTAATATAGTCTATACACAGTATTACAGATGCCAAACGACCGTAAAACATTCCTGGTAGGACCGATTTCGCCGGCCGCGCCCGGCCCGCTCTATCAACAAATTGTGGACCGGTTGAAGCGCGAGATCAGCGAGGGCCGTCTCAAGCCCGGCGCACCGCTGCCATCCTTTCGCACGCTCGCGGAGGATTTACTCGTGAGCGTTATCACCGTGAAGCGAGCCTACGAGGAACTGGAACGGGAGGAAATCATCTATCGGCGGCAGGGACTCGGCACGTTCGTTTCCGAACATGGACACAACCGCAGCCGCGAAACCAAATTGAACGCCGCACGGAAGTTGTTGCGCGAAGGTTTTCGCGAAGCGGCGGAGGCGGGTCTCAAGCCGGCGGACATTCTCGACATCACCCGCGACATCCTGAAGGAGAAAAAATAACATGACTACCAACGCCATTGAAATCCGTGGACTCACCAAGAATTATCCCACCTTCAAACTCGGCCCGCTCGACCTGACCGTGCCGGGCGGCGCGATCTACGGCCTCATTGGCCCGAACGGCGCGGGCAAAACCACCGCCATGGATCTCATCTTCGGCATGGGTTGCAACGACGGCGGCGAAATCCGCGTGCTCGGCCTGGATCATCGCCAGCGCGAAGTGGACATCAAACGCGCGGCGGCTTACGTCAGCCCGGACTTGAATTTTCAGGTCTGGGGCAAGGTGGGTCGCGCCGTCCGTTTCGTGCGCGGCTTCTACCCGGAGTGGGACAACGACTATTGCGCGCGGCTGATGAAGGAATTCCATTTAAGCGACGATAACAAAATCGCCACGCTCTCGTTCGGCGCACGAACCAAATTGAGCCTTCTGCTCGCGCTGTCGCGGCGACCCAAGGTGTTGATTCTCGACGAACCGACCACCGGACTCGATGCCGTCTCGAAGCAGCAGGTCTTCACCGAATTGCTCAAGGCCGTGGAAGACGACGAGCGCACCGTGCTGATCTCGTCACACGGACTCGGCGACATCGAACGCTTTACCGACCACATCGGCCTGATCAAGAACGGCAAACTACTGCTCGAAGGCCGCACGGATGAAGTGGTGGATCGGTTTCGTATGGCGGAATTTTTCACCGATAACGGCGCGAGACTTCCCGGGCGCGACGGCCTGACCATCGTGCAGCGCGAGGAAAATCGTTGGCACGTGCTGATTGACCAGCAGCAAGGTCTGGCTGGCTGGCTGCAAGCCCACGGCGCGCGGCAAATTATCCTCACGCCCGTGACGCTGGAAGATTTGTTCGTGGCGCTGGTCAAAGACGGGGAGGCCGCATGAAACTGCTCATCCTCGATCATTTGAAACGCTGGTGGTGGATGTGGCTAACCGGAGGAGTTGCACAATTTTTGATCTTTGCTAGTTCGGCGGGGAGTAAATATCCTTTCCAAACAATCTTCACCACCTTCACCTTGCAGATCATTTATTTTGCCGGTGTATTTCCACTTTCATACGACCTGCAACGCGGCCACAGCCGAGTACTCAAGACCTTGCCGGTATCGGTCAGACAAATTGCGCGAGCATGGTGGCTCGTGTCGGTAGGACTTCCGGCTTTGCTACTGACAACGGCAGCGGGTCTGGCGATGCTGGCGATGCTGGTTGATTCCATCGGCATAACGAAAGGATTTCACACTGAGACTTATCTGGCAGGCTGCCTCACAAACACACTGTGGCTTGGCGCCGCGTTCTTCTTACTAACCGCCTGGTCAGGAAGGCAGCCGGATAGTCCGGCCGAGTATGCGCGATTTATTCTTTTCTGCGGTCTCCTGCTAATCAGTTTTATCGGAGTACTTCGGTTTGGAAGTTTATCGCTCAACACAACCAAGGGAATCGTTTTTATTTTGATCGCGGCGGCAATGACCATTGCCGGCTGGTTTCGCGCGGAACATCTGGTCATGAAACTCGTCGGAGTTCGTGCCGCTTTGCAACATCCCAGAAAAGGGCGGCCGCGATATAAAGTTCAGGCCGGATTCGGTGGCCTGCCGTTTCTGGTGGCGCGAATATTCACCCGTTGTCTGTTCTTAGGCCTGTTCATGATTGTAACAATGTTGGTGGTGTTCTCAGCGATACATCATTCACATGAACAGACTAGTTTTATGAACAGTGTTCATGCAGGCATCTCGTCGATGGGAAACAATTTTCAGATTTGGTGGATACTCTTGTTCCAACTGTTTCCCACTATCATGCATATCCGTTTTTTGAGAACCCTGCCTCTTTCCGCTTCCTCACTCGCGGCCACGCTGGTGCTTGTACCCACAACGGCAATCATCTGTTTGGGAAGCTTAATCGCTGCGTTGGCCGGGACGGGATCGGCCAGCATATCAATCATGTCGGTTTACTTGATGGCAGCATCAGTCGGAGCTGTGTCCGTGTCAGTTTTGGTATGGAGAGGTGTGGATCGGGAAGGTATGTGGTTGTTCGTGTTTATTTTATTTTGCGGCGCTTTCTTGCCAATGGTCTTCCACGCCGACAAAGCGCCACCGTTGGCAACCATTTCGATTGCGACTCTGCTGATCGTTTCGGCCTTTGAAATCACGCGACGGGCGATCATCCGCAGCACCCACGCTTACCGCGTGCGGCCAAACCTGATGAATGCCTGGGGCTGGGGCGCAGGCCGCCAGTCTTGAACAGTGCGTCTTCGGCGCACAACCATCTGGCCGAACGGAAGACGTACGCCTGGAGGAACACCAGAATGACCATGAGCGCCGCGAGCACGAGGCTGGGGTCAGCTCCTTTTTGTGCATTTGCGGAAAAGTTGTCGCGAAGGGTGCCAAGGGACCGACGAAAAAGAGGTGTAAACTCAAAGGGCCGCATTTTCATGCGGCTGCAATAATTCAAAATGTCCGACTCCCGCCTACCCGGTCAAAACCGGGGCGCAAGCCTCGCCAATTGGCAACGCTCGCGGACGGGAAAATTCAGTTTCCGCTGCTGCTTGCAACGAAGCTGCGGCGTCATTGCGGCCACGCTGCGGAGGCGTGGCGGCGGCGCCGCGGGCAGGCTGCAATGGCTTGGCAGTAGTCTGTCGCGGCGTGCCAGTTTCCGGTAGCACGGCATTCGCGGGGCGGGGCAGGGGAGCTTGCCCGGGCTTTTCTTAGACGAACAGCAAATTCGCCATAACAATGTAATCATCGCCAACGAAGGTGGTAAGAATCGTGATGTATCAATCCGGTCAGGGGACGTTCCAATTCCACTAAAGCAAACTATGGGCAGAGCTGGCGCACGCGATAGAAGCGGACAAATGGCAATGGTGGCGGATCGATAAACTCATAATTCGTTCCATCGCCGATGATCGTCTGACAGATATTCCAGACAGGGTCGGACAGACTGCCCTTACATTCCAGCACGTAGGTGTAACACGGCTGCGTTTGAATAATAATATGCGCACCTGCAGCATCATAGTGCAGGCCGGCGATAACCGGAGTTATCGGAGGACCAGTGACGACGACAGTCACGGTTTGTGTGCAGGTAGCGACATTGCTGCAGCAGTCGGTGGCTTGCCAGGTCCTTGTCACGACCTCCGGACAGAACCCGTTGGTTTGTGTGCTGAGGATAGTGAGGGTGACATTCGTCCCGCAACAGGCGTCGAAAGCGGCAGGCGGATCGAACGTCCACGTGCTGCCGCATTGCACGGTCTTGTTGCTGGCGCAGGTCAAGATCGGCGGCGTGGTGTCCACTACCGTCACGGTCTGGCTGCAGGTGTTGGTGTTGCCGCACGAATCTGTGGCCAGCCACGTTTGCGTGATGACCTGCGGGCAGGTCCCGTTCGTCACCGTGCTCAATACCGTGATCGTGACATTGGTGCCACTGCAAGTGTCGAAAGCGGCAGGCGGATCGAAAGTCCACGCGCTCCCGCATTGCACGGTCTTGTTGGTGGCGCAGGTCAAGACCGGCGGCGTGCTGTCCACCACCTTCACGGTCTGGTTACAGATGTTGGTGTTGCCGCACAAGTCGGTGGCCAGCCAGGTCTGCGTAATGAACTGAGGGCAGGAACCGTTCGTGACCGTGCTGAGAACGCTGACGGTCACGTTGGTGCCGCTACAGGTGTCGAAAGCGGCAGGCGGATCGAACGTCCAGGCGGTGCCGCATTGCACGGTCTTGTTGGTGGCACAGGTGAACACTGGCGGCGTCCTGTCCACCACGGTTACCCCCTGGCTGCACGTGTTGCTGTTGCCACAAATGTCCACGGCCTGCCACGTCCGTGTGATGAGTTGCGGGCAGGTGCCGTTCGTGACCGTGCTGAGAACGTTGACGCTCACGTTGGTGCCGCTACAGGTGTCGAAAGCGGCCGGCGGATCGAACGTCCAGGCGGTGCCGCACTCCACGGTCTTGTTGCTGGCGCAGGTCAAGACCGGCGGCGTGGTGTCCACCACCTTCACGGTCTGGCTGCACGTGTTGGTGTTGCCGCACAAGTCGGTGGCCAGCCAGGTCTGCGTAATGAATTGAGGGCAGGCGCCGTTCGTGACCGTGCTCAAGACGCTCAAAGCCACGTTCGTCCCGCTACAGGCATCCGCCGCGCTTGGTGCGTCGAACGTCCAAGCCGTGCCGCACTCGACGATTTTGTTGCCGGCACAAGTCAAAATCGGCTGCGTCGTGTCCACCACGGTCACCGTCTGACTGCAAGAACTGCTGTTGCCGCAACCGTCGGCGGCCTGCCAGGTGCGCGTGATTACCTGCGGGCAGGCACCGTTTGTGACCGTGCTTAGAACGGTGACAACCGGATTGGAAATGCAGCCGCCGAAGGTTGTGGGCGGGTCGAAGGTCCAGATATTTCCGCATTGCACGATTTTGTTCGTGGCACAAGTGAGCCCGAGCGGTGGAAATCCGTTGCCCAGGAGCGTGAAGCTTTGCAGACCACCCGCCAGGAGCGAACCGGGTGGCATGGGCGGATCGCCGGCCGGATTGCCGGTGACCACCTGGATGATCGCGGACTGGCCGATGAGAACGCCCGGAGTCGCCAGCGCCTGCTCGTAGGTCGTCGCGGCGCCGCTCCAGGCGCGCACTTGAAACTGGCCGATGNNCGATGGCGCCGCCGGTCGTGGCCGGACCGTTGGTTCGCGTGCCGGCGGAAAAAACCCCGGCCACGGATATGCCGACATTCGCCACCGCGCCGATCTGGACAAAGGTGTTCGAGCCGAGCGGTGACCAGTAGAGGGCGGCCTTGACGCCTTCGCCGGAGGTCACCGCGTTTGACGTGTATCCGTTGTTGACTTGACTCGAACCGTGATTGGCGAACGTGACGGTGCCGGAAGCCGCCAGCGCATGCCAAGCCGGAAGCGCCAGGGCCACCGCCAGAAAACCGATGAACAACCTGGTTGAGCGCAAGAACCGGCCCGGAGTCGGACCCCGATGCGGCGGGCAAAGAAGCAACGATTTCATGGCGCGCTCCTTCCTGTCTGCGAGGTGACGACCTGGAAGTAGCCGCGCATGGCGCCGGGCAGCTTGCCAGTCCAAGTGCCTCCGGATTGATTTCTGGCCAGCGTGATCCAGGTCAGCCCATCGGTGGAGAACTGAACATCGTAAGGTCCACCGCCCAGGTCTTGCAGCTTCAAATTGACATTGCCTCCGCTGATCTTGATCTGGCTCACTTTTCGTTCGGTTGAGGAGGCGGCGACGGTCAACGACGACGGGGCGGCGCCGGACGGGTACATTTGCACCCAGTTTGTGTTCGGCCCGGGATTTCGGACGAAGAAGGACTCTGCCAGGTTGTAGATAGGGCCGTTCGTTCCATCCACGCCGTTGGGATCAAACCATCCGTAGCCGCCATGATACGTGTAGGCATCTGAGAAACTCTGGCTCGCACTGCGGAAGAAATAAACCTGGTCGCCGTCCGTGCCGGGAAACCCGAGGGGTGACGTGAGCTGACCGGTGTAGGGAATAATGGACCCCAGGAGTGAAAACTTGTTCGTCCCGGCGACGAAGTTCGTAGAGGTACACAGCACCTCGCCGGCAATGGTATTGGTGCATGGGGAAGGGACAAAAACCACGAAGCCCTTGCCCGGCGGGAGATCGTAATTGAGGTCCCATCGGTTAGAATACGTGGCGCGCGGCAAGAAGACCTGGTTGGTCACGTCCCAGACGTAAGCCCGGCTGCCATTCGGCGGGGAGTGAATGATGTTGGTCAAAGTGTTGTCGAAATTGCCGTTCGGGTCAGTGGCGTCCAATGGATTGGCGAAGAAGTTGTATCCGTTGGTCAATACTACGCTTACGTAACCCACGGGGCAAAAGGCGCGGACTGGCTCTGAGGAAAACCAGACGCTGACGAACAGCAAACACATGAGGAGCGGGCGATTGATTTTCATGGCCGGGCCGTTCGTTGGTATCGTTTTCGAGTTGACGATTTGTTCATTCAGTCGAGCCAAACGAGGCGGGCGGTCGAAACAGCAGCGGCCACGAACCAGGCTTCTGCCACACAAGGGCAAAAGAAATTCAGCGAGCTGGTGTTGTTGCTATCCTGCCAAATCCATGAAGGCAAGCCCTTTTTAAGTTTCATTCGCAATGAAGTGTCCGGGAAGAGACTCTACCCGGTTTGGGAGTGAGGTTTGTAAACGGGTCAGGACCCGTTTATGAATTTTACCGACCGTCTGACGTGCGCTGCGCGCATCCGGATTGCGGCTGTTTTTTAGCCGGCAACCTCGCCTCAAAATGGGAGCTATCCGCCGAGCAATGCCTCCTCAAAAAATGGCCGGCTTGAACCCGTCTTTTTCCGCCGCGATTGACCCTTTGCAAAATCAAATTCCACCCTTTTCAATCTTTCCCGCTGGCCCTCCGCTTACAATGGTTTTACACGAGACGGGCAACGGCTTAACAATGGCGATTTGAAACAAAAGGTGTCAGTCCCGGCTATTGTAGAA